>JASHYG010000185.1 GCA_030043215.1 Gammaproteobacteria bacterium | reverse complement strand
CTACGAGATCGTGGACGACGCAGCGGGCAAGCGCCTGCAGATCAACGCCGCGAACTGCGTCCACTGCAAGGCGTGCGACATCAAGGATCCGTACGAGATCATCGACTGGACCCCTCCCGAAGGCGGCTCCGGACCGAACTACCAGGCGCTCTGAATGGACGCTGCGGCTTCCACGGCGGCGGTGCACGAGCTCTACGCGCGGCAGATCGCGGCGCGGGGCTTTCAGTCCGATCCCGCTCAGCTCGCGGCCGTCGCGAAGCTCGACGATCTGCGCCAGCGCCTCATCACCGCGCGTGCGAGAACGCGCTGGCCGCGGGGCCGGCGGGCGAAGCCGGAGCGCGGCCTGTATCTGTGGGGCGGGGTCGGCCGCGGCAAGACCTGGCTCATGGATCTGTTCTTCGAGAGCCTGCCGTTCCCCGAGGCCCGGCGCGCGCACTTCCACCGCTTCATGCACGATGTGCACACGGCGCTCAAGGATCTCCGGGACCTCACGGACCCGCTCGAGCGCCTGGCGGAGCGCATGGCGGGCGCTACGCGGGTACTCTGCTTCGACGAGCTTGCGGTGGCTGACATCGCCGATGCGATGATCCTGGGCGGCGTGCTCGCGGGCCTCACCCGCCGCGGCGTCTCGCTCGTCGCCACCTCCAACGTGCCCCCGCAAGAGCTCTATCGGGGCGGCCTGCAGCGGCGGCGCTTCCTGCCGGCGATCGAGCTGATCGAGCGACACACCGAGGTGCTCGAGGTCGCCGGCACGACGGATTACCGGCTGCGCCGGCTCACGCATGCGGGTACCTATCTCGCGTCCGACGCCCCCGATTGCGCGCAGCGCCTGCAGGCGCTGTTCGACGAGCTGGCGGGCCACAGTGCCGCGGCCGGCGGCTCGATCGACATCGAGGGCCGCCCGATCCCGGTCGTCCGCCACAGCCACGGGGCGGTGTGGTTCGAGTTCGCGGCCCTGTGCGCGGGCCCCCGCAGCCAGGACGACTACATCGAGATCGCGCGCGAGTTCGGGTCCGTGATCGTCCAGAATGTGCCGGTGCTCGATGGGCTGCTCGAGAACGAGGCGCGCCGCTTCATTGCGCTGGTGGACGAGCTGTACGATCGGGGCGTGAATCTGATCGTGTCCGCGGCGGCGCCCGCCGCGCGGCTGTACCGGGGGGAGCGGCTCGCTCTGGAGTTCCGGCGGACGGCGAGCCGACTCGCCGAGATGCAGAGCGCGGAATATCTCGCGCGCGAGCATCGGCCATGAGGCCGCGCGGGAGGCCGAGCGACAGCTCCTCTCGGAGGCCCTCGCGCGCGCTGCGCCGAAGGGGGAGCTCATGACCTCTCGAATTCCGGCGGCACGCCTGCGACTGATCGAGCGGATCGTCTCGGCGGCGCGCCCGCTCGTGCGCAGGGAGCGGGTCGCGCTCGGCACCGCAGTCGCGCGGCTCTCCGAGAGCTTCGTGCGCGCGTACTACCGCGGAGTCGCCGAGGAGGACCTCGCCGCTCGGGATCCGCACTACCTCGCGGCGGCGGCCCTCGCTCACTTGCGCCTGGGCCGTGTGCGGCCGCGGCAGCGCCCGCTCGTGCGGGTGCTCTCTGCTCACGCGGGGCTGGAAGGCTCCACGTCGCCGCACACGCAGGTGCTCGTCGTCACGAGCGACATGCCGTTCCTGGTGGACTCGCTCGGCATCGTCTTTAGCCAGGCCGCGATCGGCGTCCATCTCATCGTACATCCCGTTCTCTCCGTCGAGCGCGACCGGAAGGGCGAGCTGAACGCTGCGGACCTCGCAGAGCCGGCAGCCGGCGCGGGCGCGGCGGTACGCCCCGGCCGCCGGCGCTCGGAATCCTGGCAGCTCTTCGAGATCGACCTGCAGCTCGATCCGCAACGCCTCAGCGAGCTGGAGCACCGCTTGCTCGCCACGCTCGCCGACGTGCGGGCGGCCGTCGCGGACTGGGACGCCATGCGCAAGTGCGCCCGCGGCATCGCCGCGGAGATCGGCCGCTCCGCGGCGCCCCGCCGCGAAGCCCGCCAGGCGAGCTCGCTGCTCGAGTGGATGGTCGACAATCACTTCACCTTTCTCGGCTATCGCCGCTACAGCCTGCTTCGCGGACGAAGCCGCGACCGCCTCGCGCCGTCGCGCGCCTCCGGGCTCGGAATCCTGCGCACGCCGCGTCCCGGCGTGCCGCCGCCCGCGCCCATGACTCTTCGCGGGGCGCTGCGCAAGCGGGCGCGGGCGCCCGATCCGCTCATCGTCACCAAGGCGAACTCCATCGCGACCGTGCACCGGGCGGCCTATCTCGATTACGTGGGGATCAAGACGTTCGACGACTCCGGCGCGGTGACCGGCGAGCATCGCTTGCTCGGACTGTGGACCTCCCCGGTCTACGAGCTGAGCCCGCGCGAGATTCCGGTCCTCGGCGCCAAGGTCGCGGAGGTGGTGAGGCGCTTCGGGCTCGCTGCGGACAGCCACGACGCCAAGGCCGTGCAGCATGCGCTCGAGACCTTCCCGCGCGATGAGCTGTTCCAGGCCACGGTGCCGGAGCTCGTGCACATCGTGCGCGGCATCGTGAACCTCTACGAGCGCGCGCTGGTGCGGCTGTTCGTCCGCCGCGACGCATTCGAGCGGTTCTATTCCTGCCTCGTCTACGTACCGCGCGACCACTACACCACCGCGGTACGCGGCCGCATCGAGTCGATTCTTCGTGCCGAGCTCGGCGGACACGACGTCGAATCGCAGGTACAGCTCTCGGAATCCACGCTCGCCCGCCTGCACGTCGTGGTACGGACCGACCCGCCGGCGCGCCGCGGCATCGATGTGGCGCGCATCGAGCGCGAGATCGCCCGTGCCGCGAGCACCTGGGCCGACCGGCTGCACACGGAGCTCGCGAAGCAGATGGACGAGGCCGCGGCGCTCGCCGCGACCAAGCAGTACGCGGCCATGCTGCCCGCCTCGTACCGGAATGACGTGGAGCCTGAGTCCGCGCTCGCCGACATCGCCGAGCTCGCGGAGCTCGAGCGCGACCCCGCGGCGCTGCGGCTGCGGCTGCACCGCCCTCCCCGGCAAAAGCCCGAGCGAGTGCACCTGAGGCTCGTGAAGGTCGGCGACCCGGTGCCGATCTCCGACATCCTGCCGATGATGGAGAACTTCGGCCTGCGCGTGATCGCGGA
Organism: Gammaproteobacteria bacterium; assembly: GCA_030043215.1. Classification (GTDB taxonomy): domain Bacteria; phylum Pseudomonadota; class Gammaproteobacteria; order Steroidobacterales; family Steroidobacteraceae; genus JASHUC01. Next base: position 9,158 of record JASHYG010000185.1, on the reverse strand, counting down.
GCGCCCCTACGAGCTCGCCTGGAGCGGCGGGGACGCCGCGTGGATCCAGGACTTCGAGCTCGAGCACCGGGGCGGCGCGCGGCTCGACATCGAGCACATCGATCCGGTGTTTCGCGATGGATTCACCGCGGTGTGGCGCGGCGAGGTGGAGAACGACGGATTCAATCGGCTGCTGCTCGGCGCCGGCCTCGCCGCGCGCGAGATCTCCGTGCTGCGCGCGTACGGCCGCTATCTGCTGCAGACCGCAGTCGCCTTCAGCCAGGCGTCGATGGAGCGCGTGCTCGCAGGCAACGCAGGGATCGCGCGGAACCTCTTCCGCCTGTTCGCCGCGCAGCTCGACCCGCGGCTGCCGGAGCGCGCCCGCGGTCGCGCCGAGCGCCTGGCGGCGGCCATCCGCCGCGCGCTCGATGCGGTCAAGAGCCTCGAGGAGGACCGCATCCTGCGAGCCTACCTCTACGTCGTCTCGGCGACGCTCAGAACCAACTACTACCAGCCGGGAGCGGACGGGCGCGCGAAGCCCTACCTCTCGCTGAAGCTCGATCCGCGGCGCATTCCGGACCTGCCGCTCCCGCGCCCGAAGTTCGAGATCTTCGTGTACAGCCCGCGCCTCGAGGCCGTTCACCTTCGCATGGCGGATGTGGCCCGCGGAGGCATCCGCTGGTCGGACCGGAGCGAGGACTTCCGTACCGAGATCCTGGGGCTCATGAAGGCGCAGAACGTCAAGAACACCGTCATCGTGCCGATGGGGGCGAAGGGCGGCTTCGTCGCGAAGCGCCCTCCCGCGGGAGGACCGGCCGAGCTCCAGCGAGAGGTCATCGAGTGCTACCGGACCTTCATGCGCGGCCTGCTCGACCTCACCGACAATCTCGTCGCGCGCAAGGTCGCTCCTCCGCCGCTCGTCGTCCGCCGGGACGGCCCCGATGTGTACCTCGTCGTCGCGGCGGACAAAGGCACCGCCTCCTTCTCCGACATCGCGAACGGCATCTCCCAGGAATACGGATTCTGGCTCGGCGATGCATTCGCCTCCGGCGGCTCGGCCGGTTACGACCACAAGAGAATGGGCATCACCGCGCGCGGGGCGTGGGAATGCGTGAAGAGGCATTTCCGCGAGCTCGGCCGGGACGTTGAGCGCAGCGATGTGACGGTCGCCGGGATCGGTGACATGTCGGGAGACGTGTTCGGCAACGGCATGCTGCTGTCGCGCCGCATCCTGCTCAAGGCCGCCTTCAATCACCAGCACATCTTCCTCGACCCGGCGCCCGATGCGAGGCTCGCCTTTGCGGAGCGCGCGCGGCTCTACGCCCTGGCGCGCTCGACCTGGGACGACTACGACCGGCGCAAGCTCTCCCGCGGCGGAGCCATCCATCCGCGCTCGGCCAAGTCGATCGCGCTCTCGCGCGAGGCGCAGGAGATGCTCGGACTGCCGGCCGCCTCGGCAACGCCCCAGGAAGTCATCCGCGCCATTCTTCGGATGCCGGTCGACCTGCTCTGGAACGGCGGCATCGGCACGTACGTGAAGGCGTCGTCCGAATCCCACCTCGACATCGGCGATCGCGCCAACGACTCCGTTCGCGTGAACGGGGTCGAGCTGCGTGCCAAGGTCGTCGGGGAGGGCGGCAATCTCGGACTCTCGCAGCGCGGCCGCATCGAGTACGCGCTCCGCGGCGGCCGGCTCAACACGGATTTCATCGACAACTCGGCGGGCGTCAACACCTCCGATGTCGAGGTGAACATCAAGATCCTGCTCAATCCCGAGGTCGCGGCGGGCAAACTCCGGTACGCCGACCGCAACCGCTTGCTGGCGGCAATGACCGACGACGTCGCGGCGCTCGTGCTACGCAACAACTATCTGCAGAGCCAGGCGTTGAGCACGCTCGAGCTGCATTCGGCTGCGCGCATCGCCGAGTATCAGCACCTCATCCGCCTGCTCGAGCGGTCCGGTGGCCTCGCCCGCGACATCGAGTATCTGCCGGACGACGAGGAGCTCGCGGAGCGCCGCAAGCGCGGCGTCGGCCTCACGCGGTCGGAATTGAGCGTCGTGCTGTCCTACAGCAAGATCTGGCTGAGCCATCACCTGATCGCCTCGGACGTGCCGGAGGACCCCTACCTGTCGCACGAGCTCGAGCGGTACTTCCCCCCTGCCCTGCGCCGCCGCTTCGGCGCGGTCATTCCCCACCATCGCCTGCGGCGCGAGATCATCGTCACCGCGACGACCAACAGCCTCGTCAACCGCATGGGGCCGGCCTTCGTGCTCCGCGCGCAGGAGGATACCGGCGCGGAGCCGGCGCGCATCGCGCGCGCGTACACCGCGGCGCGTGAGATCTTCGACATGCGCGCGCTCTGGGCGCAGATCGAGGCGCTAGACAACCGCGTCCCCGCGAAGCTGCAATACACCATGATGTACGAGACGAGCCGCCTGCTGCGCCACGTGACGTACTGGCTGCTCGCGACTCGGCGCCGAGAGCTCGCGATCGACCAGGCGGTCGCCGCGCTGCGTGTCGGGGTACGCGAGCTCGAGTCGCACATCGCATCGAGTCTCACGGGACTGTGGCGCGAGCAGTTCGATGCCGCGCGCCGCCAGTACATCGAGGGGGGCGTCCCCGCGGAAGTGGCGGTCCGCGTCTCGAGCCTCGATGCCCTGAACTCGGCGCTCGATATCGTGGAGCTCGCCGGCAGCCGCCGCGTGCCCGCCGCGCAGGCGGCGCAGGTCTACTTCGAGGTCGGCGCCCGCATCGGGATCGACTGGCTGCGCGATCAGGTGGAGCGCCTGCCGGTGGACGGCTCCTGGCAAGCCGTTGCGCGAACGGAGCTGCGCTACGGCGTGCATCGCGCTCACCGCCGCATCGCCGACCGGGTGCTTTCGTCGAGGCGGACGGGAAGCCCTCTCGCGCGCGTCTCGGCCTGGGTACAATCCGCGGGCAAGGAGCTCGATCACTGGCAGCGCATGGTCGCCGACATGCGCGCCGCCGGTGCGGCCGATTTCGCCACGCTGTCGGTCGGGCTCGAATCGGTGCGCAAGCTGGCCGATTGAGACACAATATCCGCATGACTCGACAGCTCATCCTCGTGCGCCACGGCCAGAGCCTCTGGAACGTGGAGAACCTCTTCACCGGCTGGGTCGACGTGGACCTCTCCGAGCTCGGCCGCGACGAGGCGCGCGCCGCGGGGCGGCAGCTGCTCGCCGAGGGCCTCACTGTCGACATCGCGTACACCTCCGTGTTGAAGCGCTCCATCCGCACGCTCTGGATCATGCTCGATGAGCTGGATCGCATGTGGATTCCCGTGGAGCGCTCGTGGCGGCTGAACGAGCGCCACTACGGCGCGCTGCAGGGCCTCGACAAGGTCCGCACGGCCGAGCGCCATGGCGATGCGCAGGTGAAGATCTGGCGGCGCAGCTACGACATCCCCCCGCCGCCGCTCGGGCTCGACGACGAGCGCCATCCGCGATTCGATCCTCGCTACGCCGGTGTCGACCCCGCGGAGCTTCCCTGCGGCGAGTCCCTGAAGGACACGCTCAATCGAGTGCTGCCGTACTGGCGCCAGAGCATAGCCCCGCAGCTCAGTGCCGGACGCAATGTGCTGGTGGTGGCCCACGGCAACAGTCTGCGCGCCCTGGTGAAGATGCTCGACGGCATCTCCGAATCCGACATCGTCGAGCTCAACATCCCGACCGGTATTCCGATGCTCTACGAGTTCGGGCCCGCGCTCGAGCCCCTGAGCCACCGCTACCTGGGTGACCCCGCGGCAGCCGCCGCCGCCGCCGAGAGCGTCCGCCGCCAATCGGAGAAGCGCTGACGCTGGACGCACCCGCGCCACGCCACACCCCGTCCCGCCACACCACACCACGCCCTGCCCGCGCCGTCCCGCCCCGGGCCTCAGTGCGAATCAGGCCCGGCCGCGCTCCGCCGCACGACGCCCGCGGCCCAGCCGTCGTAACGGCCGCCATTGGCGCCGGCGAGATCGCCGAAGCGCTGGCTGAGCTCCTGCATGTCGGGCACGGAGAGCCTCATCGACCGGCAAGCATGCAGACTGAAAGGCTGGTCGACCGCATCCGGCACGGGCTTCACATCGACGGAGTAGCCTTCGGGCTCGAGCGCTCGGCGCAGCGCCTCGCAGGCGGCCTCGCTCGGCAGGCCGAAGAAGAAATCCACCTGGTGCGGCTGAAAGGGATCCGACCCCATGGCGCGCAGCTGCGAGATCTGCTGCGCGTCCCAGTCGGCGCGCAGGGAAGCCGTCCGGAGCTTCCGCAGGTTGAAATAGATGCGGGCCAGCACCGCGAAGCCGATGATGATGAGGAGGATCAGCATCAAAAGCATGACGTTCTCGATCGCGATGCACTGTCGGCGGCGAGCGCAGGCTCACTCGTCCGGAGCGATCGTGACTTTCAGCCCCGCGAGCTCCCGCGTGAAGTCGATCTGGCAGGACAGGCGCGAGTTCCTCTGGTGGTGGGCGAGCTCGGAGAGCAGCTCACGCTCATCGGACATGGCCGCCGGAAGCCGCTCGAGCCAGTCGGGATCGACGTAGACGTGGCATGTCGCGCACGAGCACATTCCGCCGCAGATCGCTGCCACCCCGTAGTCGAGCTCGCGCAGCGTCTCCATGACCTTGAGGCCCGCCTTGGCGTCCACCTCGTGCTCGACTCCATCCCGATCAATGACTCGCAGCAACGGCATGCGCTCGCTCCAGACCCTTCGAGTTGCGGGGAAGATCGTTAGTCTGCCGATCTTGCGTGTCGAGCGCCAGCGGGGGCTTGCGGGTCAGGTCCCCGCTGCGGCGAGCGGGCCGAAGACCTTCATGACGAAGACGGCCCGGTCCACTTCGCTGAACGTCGCCTGCATCTCGCGCACGAGCGTCCCGAGAACCGCCTCGTACGGACCGAAGAGTTGGGTGCTGAGGCTCGTGGTGACGATCTTCAAGCGGCCGTCGGCCCGCAAGCGATCGAGGAACGCCGTGATCCGCTGCCGGTAATCGTCCGCGAGCGGGTACAGGCTGATTTCGACTCCGATATCCATGAGAATACTCCTCCTGCGGCGCCCGCCGCAGTACTAGAATGGGCATTCGCCGCGGCACCGAGACTTACGGCGATGACGCGCAGAATACAGATTCATCAGGTCGATGCCTTCACCCACCGGCGCTTCACGGGCAACCCGGCGGGCGTCGTGCTGAATGCGGACGGCCTCGAGGATGCCGAGATGCTCGCGATCGCCCGCGAGCTCAACAACGCGGACACCGCGTTCATCCTCTCCGCCGACGGTCCCGACCACGATGTGCGGGCCCGCTTCTTCACGCCGCGCACCGAGGTGGGCTTCGTCGGCCATGCGACGGTCGCGGCGCACTACGTGCTCTCCCGCAATCGGCAGAACGAGGGACGGCGCCGCCAGAAGTCGCGGGCCGGCATCGTCGATATCGAGATTCGCGGGTCCGGCGAGGAACGGCGCATCGCCGTGCGCCAGAGTCGTCCGCCACTCGGCCGGGAGCTCAACGAGCGGGAGCGGCTCGCCGTGCTCGATTCGCTGGCGCTCGCCACCGACGAGCTGGATACGCGCTGTCCGCTGCAGATCGTCGGAGCAGGCAGCACGCGGCTGATGGTCGCCGCGCGCGGCCACGAGCAGTTGAAGCAGCTGAAGCCCGACTTTGCGCGGCTCACGACGCTCTCCGCCCAGATCGGAGCCGCGGGATACTTCGTCTTCACGCTCTCACCCCGGGAGGAGGACTGCCTCACCGAGTCGCGCATGTTCTGTCCGGCGCTCGGCATACCGGAGGATCCGGTGAGCGGCAACGCACACGGGCTGCTCGGCGCGTACCTCGACCGCTACGAGCTGCTCGCCCGCCAGGGTGACCGAGCGTCCTTCTCCGGCGCGCAGGGACACTACCTGAGCCGCCCCGGCCGGGTCGACGTCGAGCTGGAGTTTCACGACGGGGCGCTCGACGGCGTGTGGATCATCGGCCAGGCCGTGTCGATTTTCGAGACCGAGCTCACTCTGTAGCCGGCATCCCGCGCTCGGCGTCGAGCAGCGAGCGCCGCGACTTGAGGAGCAGCCATATCGCGGGGAGCGTGATGACCGCGCCGGCGAGGAACGGGGCGTTCGCGCCGAGAATCTCGTAGAGGTATCCCGATACGAACGGCCCGATCACGCGGGCGAGGCTCGTGCTCGCCTGGTACGTGCCCATGACGGCGCCGCGATCGCCGCCTCTCGATTGCTTGGATGCGAGAGCCGACGCGCAGGGCGTGAACGCGCCCATCCCGAGTCCGGCAAGCGCAAGCCCCACGCCGACGAGCGGCACGCTCCTGCCCGCCACGGCGACGATGATGAGCCCCAGCGCGTAGGACGCCACACCGAGGCTGCCGAGCACGGCTTCGCCGAGTCGCGGCGCGAGCGCCCGGATGAAGCCGCCCTGCATCAGCACCGTGAGCAGCGAGACGCCGAACAGCGCGAGTCCGACGGTCCGGGGTCCGACGCCGAACCGGCCGAAGGCCCAGATGACGAAGATCGATTCGAGGATGCCGTAGGAGCACACCACGAGCAGCGCGGCCCCCGCAACGGAGCGCAGTCCGGCGCGCTCGCGCAGCAGCTCGAGAGGGCTCGGGCCGCGCTCGCGCCGCTGCTCCCGCTCCGCGGGCGAGCGGCTCTCCGGCAGCCTGAATTTGACGAGCAGTATGGCGAGCACGCTCAAGCCGACCGACACGAGCGCGGGGCGCACGAAGTTCGCGGTGGCCGCATCATTGCCGGACAGCGCTCCACCGACCGGAATGCCGAACATGAACCCCACGCCGATGGCGGCGCCGACGATGCCCATGGAGTGAGCCCGCTCCTCCGGAGCGCTCACGTCGGATGCGTAGGCGAACGCCGCCGCGAGGTTCCCGGCCATGAAGCCGGCCAGCATGCGGGACAGCAGGAGCAGTCCGAGCCCGTTGGCGACGGCGAGGATCGCGTACGAGAGGCAGGCGCCGCCGAGGCTCGACATCAGGATGGCTCTGCGGCCATGACGGTCGCTGAGGCGCCCCCAGAAGGGCGCAGCGACGAACTGGCACAGCGAGTAGCTGCCGAGGATGGCGGTGATGACTTCCGGACTCGCGCGGAACCGCTCGCCCATGTAGGGGATGAGCGGAATGAGAACGCCGAAGCCCAGCACGTCGATGATCGAGACGCAAAACAGGATTCGGAGAGGCGATTTCACTCGAGCCCTCGCAGACGATGCGCTCGGCGGTCCAAGCCGGCCTTGCCGCGGGGCGCCCTCAGCGGCCCACAGTAGCGGCTGCGGCCCTCTCGCAGCTCGAGCTCGTGAGTGGTGCCGCGGGGCCATTCCTCGCGGTGGTGCGTCGCCATCACCATCGTCGTACCGGCCGCCGTGAGTGTTGTGAGCTCCCGCAGCAGGACACGGCGCGTCGCCGCATCGAGGCTCGCGAACGGCTCGTCGAGCAGCAGCAGCTGCGGCCGGTTGATCCACGCCCGGGCGAAGAGTACGCGCCGCAGCTGGCCATAGGAGAGCTCCCGCAGCGTGCGAGCCCCGAAGGGGCCGAGTCCAAAGGCCGCCAGCGTCCGCTGCGCCGCCCTTCTGTCCGCGAGGCTCGGCGGCGCATCGAGACCGATGCTCGCGTGCCGTCCGGATTGGACCGCCTCGCTCACCGTGAGATCCCGGGGCTCGGCGTCGAGCCCCGATCGAGGCCGCTCCGCGCCGAGGACGCTCCGAGTGGCGGCCATCGAGGATTGCAAGTGCGGAGCGATGAGCCCGACCTTGCGCTGGAACAGCTCGAGCGGAACGCCGGGCTCGATGCCGGCGCGCTCGATGCGGCCGCCCGCCGCGACGGAATGATCGCCGTAGATCGTCCTCAGCAACGTCGATTTTCCCGAGCCGTTCGGACCGTGAACGACCCAGCACTCGCCCCGCGCAATCTCGAGCGACAGATCGTGCAGCACGCAGCGCTCGTCGAGATAAACCGACGCGTGCCACAGGCGAACGAGGATCTGGCCCCCGGCCTTGGGGCGCCGAGGCCTCCCACGCTCTCCCTCACCCTCGGGCAATTGTCGGCCGAGCCATCGCTGCAGAGGGGCGCGGGAGAAGCGGCCGCGATAGACGATACGGCCGTCGGCGAGCACCAGCGCGTGGGTGGCGCTCCGCGGAACATCCTCCGTCCGATGCGTCGCGAGCGCCCAGGGCAGACGCGATCGGCCCGTGCGGTTGAGCCAGTCGAGCGCCGCTTCATGATTCGCCACATCGAGCCCGGCGAGCAGCTCATCGAGCAGCAAGAGCCTCGGCCGCGCCGCAAGTGCGCGCGCGAGCAGCACGAGACGGCGCTCGCCGTAGGAGAGCGTGAGAAAGCGGCGCTCCGCGAGGTGCGAGAGAGACAGATCGCAGAGAACGGCCGCGATCGCCCGCCTGTCCGGCGCAGTGAGCGCAACGAGCGGGATGTCGGTCCGATGCAGTCCCGTCCCGACGATCTGCTCGGCGGTGAAGTTCCACCCGTAGCGCTCGTACTTGTCCTGGCGTTCCGGGCCGACGTAGGCGATCTCGTCCTGGACCTCGAGGGGCGTGCGGTACACTGTGCCGGCCAGCCGATAATGACGCAGCTCCCGCCCTGTCGGCGTGGGCCAGACGCTGCCCGCGACGAGCTTCAGCAGCTGCGTCTTTCCCGCGCCGTTCGCGCCCGCGAGTATCCACCGCTGACCGGGCGAGATCGTCCAGTCGATATCGCGCAGCACGGCGCGGCCGGCTCGCCGCAGCCGGATATGTCTCAACCTCGCCTGCAGGTATCGCTGCGCCATGAGTTGCCGTGCGTCCGCACATCCGTCGTGCCAACTTCGGAGCTTGCTGAGTCCACACCGTGAGCGCAAGCCCGCCGCGCAGTTCGCGCCGAGGAAAAACGGTACACTGCAGCTCCGAGACGGAAACTCTGTCGCTCGGCACCGGCGCGGCTGCGCGGGTTCGAGGGGAAACGCCTGCTCATGACCGTTCTGCACATCCGGCACCATACCCGCTACGAATACCGCACGCCCGTCGAGCTCGGTGAGCATCGCCTGATGACTCGGCCGCGAGACAGCCATGACCTGCGGCTGCTCGACACCTCGCTCGTCATTCAGCCGGCCGCGAGTCACGTGCGATGGATCCACGACGTCTTCGGCAACTCCCTGGCGATCGTGAGCTTCGATACCTCGGCG
>JASHYG010000184.1 GCA_030043215.1 Gammaproteobacteria bacterium | reverse complement strand
GCGGGAGACCAGCTCAAGGCGGCGAGCGATCTCGGAGTGCCCGTCATCGGTGTCGGACTGCTGTACCAGCACGGGTATTTTCGCCAGGTCATCGATCTCGAGGGACGCCAGCAAGCTCTCTATCCGTACAATGATCCGGGGCAACTTCCGCTCACGCCCGTTCGCGAGGCCGATGGCGACTTGCTGCGGGTTCGGCTCACCCTGCCCGCCGGATCCCTCTGGTTGCGGGTATGGAAGGCGCAGGTGGGTCGATTGCGGCTGTACCTGCTCGATAGCAACGATTCGGCCAACTTCCCCGCCTACCGCGGAATCACGAGCGAGCTCTACGGTGGAGGTGCGGAGATGAGGCTCCAGCAGGAGATCGTGCTCGGCATCGGTGGATGGCGGTTGCTCGAGACCCTGCGGATCGCACCGGAGGTCTGTCACCTCAATGAGGGACACGCGGCGTTCGCGGTTCTCGAGCGCGCCCGCACGCTCATGAGGCAATTGCATCTGCCCTTTGCGGCCGGGCTCGCGACAACGCGCGCAGGAAACCTCTTCACGACCCATACTGCCGTGTCGGCCGGCATCGACCGATTTGCCCCCGAGCTCATCGAGCGTTACCTCGCGGACTATGCGCTCGAGCTCGGGCTCACGATGCGGCAGCTTCTTGCCCTGGGTCGCGCCAATCACGAGGATCAAAGCGAGCCATTCAGCATGGCCTATCTCGCCATGCACGGCAGCGGTGCGGTCAATGCGGTGAGTGCCCTGCATCGCAACGTCAGCCGGCGCATTTTTCTGCCGCTTTTCCCGAGGTGGCCGGCGTGCGAGGTGCCGATTGGCCATGTCACCAACGGGATCCACGCCGCGGGCTGGGACTCACCCGAGGCGGATGCGCTCTGGACGCGAGCCTGTGGCAAGGAGCGCTGGCGGGAGGCGCTCGACTCCGTCGAGGACCCGTTCGAGCGGATATCCGATGCGGAGATCTGGCAGGCGCGAAGTGCCGGACGCCGTGCGCTCGTTGAGTACGCTCGCCAAAGACTCGCGTGGCAGCTCGGCGCGTCCGGAGCCCCGGCCGGTGATATCGAGACCGCCGCCACGGTATTGGATCCGGACGCCCTCACTCTCGGGTTTGCGCGCCGTTTCGCAGCCTACAAGCGGCCGAACTTGCTGCTCACGGACCCCGAGCGGCTCACCCGTCTTCTGTTGGATCAGCAGCGTCCCGTACAGCTCATCGTCGCCGGCAAAGCACACCCGGAGGATCGCGAGGGCCAGGAGCTGATTCGCGAGTGGGTGAGGTTCGTGCATCGCCGCGAGATCCGGCTACACGCGATCTTCTTGAGCGACTACGACATGCTCCTGACGGAGCGCCTGGTGCAGGGCGTCGATGTCTGGATCAATACGCCGCGGCGACCGTGGGAGGCCTGCGGCACGAGCGGCATGAAGGTGCTCGTCAACGGTGGCCTCAATCTCTCGGAGCTCGACGGCTGGTGGGCGGAGGCCTACTCGAGCGAGGTCGGCTGGGCCCTCGGCGACGGCACGACACACGCAAACGATCCGGGATGGGACGCGATGGAGGCTTCGCAACTGTATTCACTTCTGGAGCGAGAGGTGACTGCGGAGTTCTACACCCGCAACGCGGCGGGACTCCCCCAGCACTGGGTGACTCGTGTGCGCCGGAGCATGGCGCGCCTCACGCCGCGCTTTTCAGCCAACCGCAGCGTGCGCGAGTACGTCGAGCGATATTATCTGCCGGCGGCGGCAGCCTATCGGGAGCGCTCGCAGAACGATGCGACGCTCGGCCTTCGGATCGCCGAGTCTTTGCGAGCGCTCGAGCGGGATTGGCCCTCATTGGGGTTTGGTCGGGTTGACGTTGAGACACACGGCGGCGAGCATCGCTTCACCGCACAAGTTCGGCTCGGCGCGTTCACGCCGGCAGCGATCCGTGTGGAGCTCTTCGCCGATGTGACCGGCGGCGAGCCCGTTCGCAAGGAGATGAGCCAGATCGGGGTGTCCTCGGATACGCCGGGCTTCTATTTGTACGGCGCGAGTGTCTCGGACTCGCGTCCGCAGAGCGACTATACCGTCCGCCTCATTCCGGCGTGCGCCGACATGACTCTGCCGCTCGAGGCCGCGTACATCCTCTGGCAGAGGTAGGCCTCTACGTACTTGCCGCAATGAACTCGTTGCTTTACCGAGCTGTGCCCTCGCGGAGGCCGTGGCAGCATTCGCTCCATGTTCGCCATTCATCGAATTTTACTGGCCATCAAGGACCCGCGAGCCCGATCGCACGCGGCACTCGAGAAGACGGCGCAGCTCGCCCTGGGGCTCGGGGCGGAGGTACGGCTCTTCCACGGGATCGCCGATCCACTCTACCTCGACGCCTCGGGTGTCGTCGGGCAGGTCCTTCCGGATCTCGAGCGAGATCGCCGCGACTGGTATCGCAAGCGCGTCGAGAGTCTCGCGGATCGGCTGCGCCGACGAGGCATTGAGACCTCGACGGCCGTGCGGTGGGACTTCCCCGCCTGCGAGTCGATCATCCGGGAGGCCGCTCGATTTGAGGCGGACCTCATCGTCGCAGATTCGCATCCGACCGCCCA
>JASHYG010000013.1 GCA_030043215.1 Gammaproteobacteria bacterium | reverse complement strand
GCGCCTGCTCCGGCGAGCGCCACGACGAGCGCCGCGGTCGCGGCGGCCGAGAGCCACGCGCGCCGACGAAGCCACGGAAGACGGACTCCTGACCCGGCCGGCTCCGGGCGAGCGGCCGGCGCACTCGGCGAGCGCGCCCGCTCGACCGCGGCCATGATTCGCTCGGCGAGCTCGGTGGGCGGATCGACCGGCCGCAGCGCCCGCCGGAGCTGCTGCTCGAGTCTCGAATCGTCGCGGTCAGTCATGACGCATCCTTACTCCGTGTACCGGGCTCGCAGTCTCTCGAGCGAGCGCCTGAGATGGCTCTTGACCGTGTTGACCGAGAGGTCGAGCGCCCGTGCGATCTCCGCGGGGTCGAGATCCTCCTGGTACCGAAGGACCACGACGAGCCGCGGGATGGGCTGCAACTCCGCCACGAGGCGCCCGAGCCGCCGCGCCAGCACGGGATCCTGCCGATCCGGCGCGGAAATCGAGTCGACCGACGGGGCCAGGTCCAGCGCCGCGATATCTTCCGCCTCCGGAGATCGCCTGCGCTGCCGCAGGCGGTCGATGGCGCGGTGGCTCACGGTGCGCCGGAGCCAGTGGGCCAGATGGTCCGGCGATTCGATCCGATCCAGGCCGAGGTGCAGCTGCAAGAACACCTCCTGAGAGAGATCCTCGGCTTCGGCGGGACTTCCGAGCGCGCGCAGGGCCACGCTATATACCGAGCGCTGATGCGCCCGGACCAGCTGCGCGAACGCGCGCCGATCGCCCGCCTGCGCCTGGACCAGCGTACTGCGATCGCCGACGCCGGCCTCGCCACCACCGCGGTCCGGCACATCGAAGCGATAGGCTGGCGGAATCGCGACCATCTACAGAGTGAATACGTTGGCGACCGGGCACGCGGGTGCACCCGCAGCGTCGGGCCGGCTCGGCCGCTCGGCCGGTCCGTCGGATGAGCATAGCGCTCCCCGGGGCTGGGTGGACCGGGGTCGGCACCGAGACTACTTGCATGAAAAGCTACCTTGTTGTAAAAAGGTAGCAGTATTTAAGAAGGGAGCGCCTCTCCCCCCGTGACGCCGTCTCCTCCGTCGGATCTCGCTTCCGCGAACGAGAAGTTTGGCCCGATCCGCAAGGGGCTGCTCGAGTTCCTCATCCTCAAGATCGTCGACGCCGACAAGGTCTACGTCGCCGACATGCTGAGGAGGCTCGGCGGGACGGAGTTCGCGACGCAGGAGGGCACGCTCTATCCGCTGCTCAGCCGGATGCGGCGCGAGGGGCTCGTCGACTATGAGTGGAAAGAGTCCAACGAGGGCCCGCCGCGCAAGTACTACGAGCTCACGCCGAAGGGTCGCCGGCACCTCGGCGAGCTCGCGGATTACTGGAACGCCATCAACCGGACGATCGAAGGCCTCGGGAGATGATCATGCGCCCCGTCATCACGATCAGCTTGAACGGGAATTCCTACCAGCTCGAGCAGGGCGGCTACGACGCCCTGCAGGCGTATCTCGCGACGGCCGAGGCGCGGCTCGCGGACAATCCCGACAAGGCCGAGGTGCTGGCGGACCTCGAGCAAGCCATCGCCGAGAAATGCGGGCGCTTCTTGAACCCCCACAAGAACGTCGTGACCGCCGAGGAAGTCGAGCAGGTGATCCGGGAGATGGGCCCGGTCGATGGCAGCGGCTCCGGCGCAGGCTCCTCTCAGGCGGACGGGCCACCCGGCGCGGAGCATCCGCACGGCACGGAGCAGCCGGCTGGGACGAAGGGGCCGGCCGGAGCGCACAAGCGCCTCTATCAGATCCGGGAGGGCGCGATGCTGAGCGGCGTTTGCAACGGCCTCGCCGCGTATTTCAACATCGACGTGACGATCGTGCGCGTCATCTTCGTCGCGCTCGCGATCCTCACGTGGGGCGCGTGGATCCTCGCCTACATCGTCATGATGTTCGTCATCCCCTATGCGCACACATCGGAGCAGCACGCGGCCGCGCACGGCTGGCAGTTCAATGCACAGGAGCTCATCGATCGGGCGAAGGAGCACTACGCGCAGTTCAAGGACGGTGCGCAGTGGCGCCGCCGGTGGCGCGAGCAGCGCCGATTCTGGAGATTCCAGCAGCGGCAATGGCGGGCGCAGTCGCGCCACTGGCGGCAATGGCATCGCACCCTCGGCGATCCGCCGCAGTGGTGGGGCCCGCATCCCGACGACGCGAACTACGCCGCGCAAATACTCGGCGGATTGCTCATTCCGATCGCCGCCGTGCTCGGCGCCCTGCTCTTCGTCGCGCTCGTCCTCGCGATCGGCTCGCTCGTGACGACACACGCCGTTCTCGGCTGGACACTCCCGCCGCACATTCCGCTGTGGGCCGCGATCGTGATCCTGATCGTGCTGTACCAGGCCGTCGCATCGCCGTTGCACTTCGCGCACCGCATGGGCCGCTACGGACCGTACGGCTACGGGTGGCTCGCGCTCTGGGGCTCGCTCGCCTGGACAGGCTGCGTGATCGCGCTGGTATGGCTCGCCTGGCAGCACTGGCCCGAGGTGCAGAGCTTCCTCGAGCACCTGCCGCAGAGCCTGCATGGCATCAGCTCGTGGTGGCGGCAGCCGGGGACTCCCGTTTGAGCGCCTACCAGGTCCTCTTCCACGCATCGCCGCTCGAGAAGACCCAAACGTGCGACTCGATATCCTCGCAGGAGAAGAGCCGGCCGCCGAATTCGAAGTCGGCGATCTCGTCGATGATCTTCGCGCCCGAGGCGACTGCAGACTGATAGACGCGGTCCGGACTCTCGACCGTCAGCAGCACGCACTGCGTGATCCCGCCGGCCGCACCCGGAGCCTTGAACGACTGCTCGAACCGGCCCTTGCGGCCGAGTGAGGCGAGCATGACCATGTTCTTCTCCAGGATGAGCCGGGCATGCTCGACTCCCGGGCTGCCATCAACCCGGAGGAACACCTGGAAGCCGAACGCCCGGCACAGCCAGGAGATGGCCGCGCCCGCATCTCGATAGCGGATGATCGGAATCGTGGTAGAGCTCATGGTCGCGGCCCCCTCTGCCAGCCCGCCCCAGGGCACTGCTACGGGCGCGCGGCCGTGCTCCGTCGCAGCATTCTCGCCGGCAGCAGGATGAGCGCAGCCAGCAGGCCGAACACGCCCTCCACGACGATGCCGACCATCCGCAAGGGAAGCGAGAGGAGCCAGACGATCGGCCAGAGCAGCAGCGCGAGCAGCGCCAGGGGCCAGCACAGCACGAGCAGGATCAGCCACAGCAGGAGTTTGACCATCCCGCTACGCTAGCGCGCACGGCACCGCTCTGCAATCGCGTTTGCGCACGGCTGCGCGCACGGGACGTGCCCGGCGCAACACCGTTTGGCGGAGTCATTCAGGACGGGTACACTGCGCGGCTTTCTGGGCGCGCGCCGCACACCGCGTGCCCGCCCCGAGTCTTCGGAAACCGCACGCCCATGAGCAGAGCAGCCGAGGCGAGAGAGGAATCTGCGCTCGAGATCCGGTTCGGACCGCTCGACCTTGCGCAGGTGCGGGTCCGCACCGTCGATCCGGGAGCCATCCTCGACGACTTGACCGGACGGGTGGCGACCGCGCCCCGCTTCTTCGATCGCACGGCGGTCGGTCTCGACCTGAGCCTGCTCGACAAGGAGCCCGATACGCGCGAGCTGCGAGCCGTCCTCGACGCCGTGCGCAGGGCCGGCATGCTGCCGATCGGGCTGGTGAATGGTCCGCCCTTCGCCGCCACGCTTGCGCGCGCGCTGGATCTGCCGGTGCTCGCACCGTTTCGCGCGCCGACCAAGTCGCCGCCGGTGCTGCAGCCGGTACCCGAGGCCGCGCCGGCGGTGGAGCCCCCGCCAAACGCCGACAATGCCGCTCTCCTGCACCACCAGCCGGTGCGGTCCGGGCAGCGTCTCTACGCCCGGCTTCGTGACCTGATCGTCACCGCGACGGTGGGCGCGGGAGCGGAAGTGATGGCGGACGGCTGCGTGCACATTTATGGCGCGTTGCGCGGCCGCGCCATGGCAGGGGCCCATGGCGACACGGGAGCCCGCATCTTTTGCCAGGAATTTCGTGCCGAGCTCGTCTCGGTCGCCGGCGTGTTTCGAGTATTCGAGACCATTCCGGATGAGCTCGAGGGACACGCGGTGCAGGCGTGGCTCGATGGGAATGATTTGCGGCTGGCGCGTATCGGATAGGAGATCGAGAATTGACGGAAATCATCGTCGTGACGTCCGGCAAGGGGGGCGTCGG
>JASHYG010000183.1 GCA_030043215.1 Gammaproteobacteria bacterium | reverse complement strand
CTGCTCGACATCAACATGCTCGTGATGCTGACGGGCAAGGAGCGCACGCCCGAGGAGTACGCCGAGCTTTTCCGCCGGGCGGGCTTGAAGATGGCGAGCGTGACGCCCACCGAATCGCCGATCGCAGTGCTCGAGGCTCGAGCTGCCTCCGGCGGCTAGACTCGGCCGCACAAAAAAAGCGTAGCGCCGTCCCATCTCCTCGCAGGGCAGATCTGCCCTGCCGCGGTGAGCTTGACGCACGGCTTGCGGGTGCGAAAGTGTATGAGTATACTCGTACACTGATATGGATGACCGCTCGCGCGCGCGCAGTGCTCCCAGGCTGTTCATTCTCCAGCCCGCTTCGGTCGTGCCCATCTACCGCCAGCTCATCGACCAGGTCCGGCGCATGGTCGCGAGCGGTCAGCTGCCACCCGGCACGGCGTTGCCGTCCGTCCGGGAGATGGCCGCGGAATACACCGTGAACCCAACGACCATCTCCAAGGCTTACAGCTTGCTCGAAGCCGAGGGCCTCCTGCAGCGCAACCGCGGCAAGCCGATGACGATCTCCGCCCGCCGCCGCGCCAACGGCACCGTCGCGCAGCGCTTGAAGCAGGTGCAGCCCCATGTCGAGGCGCTGGTGCTGGCGGCGAGGCAACTCGACTTGCGGGAAGAGGATCTCGCCGCGCTGATCCGCAAGCAGATGGGAGAAGACACATGACCGAATCGGTTGTCAGTGCCCGGCATCTGGGCAAGACGATTCAGGACCGGGTCATCCTGCACGACATCAGCCTCGATTTGCCGCCGGGCAACGTCGTCGGCGTGCTCGGCAAGAACGGCGCCGGCAAGACGACGCTCCTCGAGACCCTGCTCGGCTTCTCCCGTCCGACGACCGGAAGCTCGGCCCTGTTCGGTGAGGACAGCTTCACCTTACCGGCCGCGATCAAGCGCCGGATCGGCTTCGTGCCGCAGCAGGACGAGCTCGTCAGCACGCTCACGGGCGGCCAGCAGCTCTCGCTGACAGCGGCGCTGCATCGCCGGTGGAACCGCCCGCTGATCGCGGGGCTGTGCGCGGCGTGGGAGGTGCCGACGGCGCGGCGCATTCAGGCTCTGTCGCCCGGCGAGCGGCAGAAGCTTTCCACGTTGCTCGCGCTGGGCCACGAGCCGGAGCTGCTGATCCTGGATGAGCCGGCCTCGAGCCTCGATCCCATTGCGCGCCGGCAATTCCTGCAGCAGATCCTCGAGATCGCCTCGGCGCAGACGCGCACGATTCTGTTCTCCACCCACATCGTCTCCGACCTCGAGCGGGTGGCGAATCGGATCTGGATCGTCCGCGATGGCACGCTCGCGTGGCAAGGCGATCTCGATGCGCTCAAGGAATCCGTGGTGCGGCTCAACATCCACGGCCGCACGGCGCTTCCCGAGCACCTGGACATACCGGATATCGTGTCGTGCCGCGCCGACGGTGCCCGCGCCACAGTCGTCGTGAGCGGCTGGGACGACTCGCAGGCTCGAGACATTACGCAGCGGCTCGATGCGGACGTCGAAGTCGAGAGCTTGAGCCTCGAGGACATCTTCGTGGAGCTGCACAGATGAAGGGTGTGGTTCGCATCGCCGTTCTGCTTTGCTCCTATCTGGCGATCCAGCGCTGGCTCCTGCTCATCGGACTCGGGCTGATCGCAGCCGGTCAGATTTTCTGTTTCGCGGATCCCCGTGCTGCAATCCAATTCGGCGGTCCAGCGGTTCTCATGGGGCTCGCGCTCCTCTTCATGGCCGTCGCGCTGCCGCTGGGCCCGACTCTCCGGTCGATCTCCGCGCCGCGGACGCTGCTCCTGATCCCCGACGCTCGCGTTCGGAGTCTGCTGGCATCTGCGCTCGTGGTGCTGGCGCTCGCCGCATTCGTGACGGGCAACATCATCCTGCTGACTCCACGGCTCCCCTCGAACGTCTGGGGCCGGATGAGACCGGACACTCTGTTCGTCTGGGCGCTGGACGCGGAGATGGTCGCGACGCTGTACTTTTTCTGCCTGACGGGCAGATCCGCCGGTGGGCTGCTGGCCGTGATCGCCATCGGTGGCGTTGTCGGTGTGGAGCGTCTTTGGCCGCTCCTGAAAGCTCACATCGCCGCAAGTGGGATGAGTCCCTCCGAGCTCCTCCTGCTGCTGACTGCAGGCGCCTGGTCGGTGTTTGCCTTCTGGTACCTGAGTGCCCGAAGCATCTCGCTGACGAGCTGGGATCGCCGGACCGGGGGGCGCCTGACGCCGGATCGCGACCTTGCGACGAGTGTCTCGGGGTCGAAGGTCGAGACCCGTATCGGCCTATCCAGGGCTGCGGCCATGAGAGTTCAGCTCCTGGGCGTGTATTCCACTGCTCCCATCGCGAAGGCCTTGCTCGTGCCATGTCTGTTCGTCGCCGTCCTCTTCTTCGCCGTCCTCGTGGGGATTGTGGAAGGGCGACATCCGGCAGGCCGCCTGCCCGCGAATTTCACGGGCGTCTACCTGTTCTTCCTGTTCTTTACGTTCACGATTGCTGTCGGACTCTCTACGGCCGCTGCTGCCTGGGTCATCGCGAGGCGCTCCCGGCTCCTCTGGCTGCAGAGCGGCTGCACGCGGAACGAGCTGTTTGACGTGTGCGAGCGATTGGCGTGGCGTTGCCTGGGCGTCATCGGCGCACCCATGGGGGTTCTCTGCGTCGCGGCGTGGATCTGCCTACCTCACCCGGCGGGCGATTGGCCTCGCCTCCCCGTTGCCGCGCTGGCGCCATGTGTTTGTGCGTTGTACGTCGGCCTCATGAACGTACAAGGCTGGCGTTTCATCGACGTAGTGGCCGCGGTGCTCACCATCCTCCTGGGGCTCGGATCGTTCATGGCCACACCCCGGCCCCCCCACGCAGTGCTCGCGCCGTGGGTCTTTGCGGCCGCCGGAGCGCTCGCCGCGATCGGGCTTCGTGCTCTCGCCCAGCGGCGGTGGCGCCGGATCGACTGGCTGGTCTGCAAGCCTCAGCGGTACCCCTCCGGCTTGCTGAGGCCCGTCGCGTGAGCCGCTCGATGCTCGCTCGCTAGAGCTGCAGGTAGCTGTAGCCGCGCGCTCCGTAAACGGCGAAGTCCGTCAGCGCCGACAAGGTGATCTCGACATCGGGCGAGATATCGCCGTCCGCGATGCCGTTCTCCGCCATGGCCTGCGAGCAGACCATCAGCTCGACCCCCGACTGCTTGAGCTCGTGCAGCAGGGCGAGATTCGGATTGTCGAC
>JASHYG010000182.1 GCA_030043215.1 Gammaproteobacteria bacterium | reverse complement strand
TTCGGCAGGAGCCCTTGGATGGCGCGCGCTGTCTCTTCACCGGCGAGCCCGCGAAGGAGTGGATCCTCGTCGCGCGGGCCTACTGACCGCCCCGAACTGTGATCGCGCGGCTCGATGATAGAATAGGCCGAAAGGAGTATCGCAATGCCCCCATTCGACGCCGAAACCAAAGCTCGTCGCCTCGAAGGTTTGCGGTTGGCGCGCATCTCGAGCGCCATGGAAGGTCTGCGGACCTCACCCGAGGATGACGCCGCGCTGGATGCCTTCGCGCGGGGAGACATTGACCGCACGGAGTTCATGCGCCGCATTCGCGTAGGATCGTAGGCCCCCACGAGGAAGCACCGTTACGGCAGATAATGGCCGACGCTGACGGCCTTGCCTTGCCCACAAGGCAGGCAGCGAGCATGGTCGACCGCTATCTGCTGGATACCGGCCTTCAGCCAGCGCACGTGCCATGGTGCAACAGGTATGCGTCCCTCTTTATCGATCACTTGATTTTGGATCGGGTTTAATATATTCTCCAAATGGAGAAATATATACGGCTGGATACCCATGGACACGACGGATGGTGCTCTGTTCACCCCGACCGAAGCCGCGGTCCTGACTCGGCTTTCGCTCAAGGCGGTGAACAACGCGATCGACAAAGACATGGTGCCGACGACAGCCAAAGTGGCCCGCACTTCGAGCCGATTGCTCGATGCTTGGGCGCTGCTCGCCCTTGTCCTCGAGCGGCGGCTCGAGAGCCGTCTGTTTCCAGAGCTGAGGCGCCGGCTGTTCGCAGCCTTGCCCTCCTCTCCTCGTGACGTCATCTCACTCGAGGACGGCGCAATCGTGATCAAGATCGATTTGCGCGAACCGCGGCGCGACCTCGCAGCACAGCTCCGCGCCTTGCGGCGCGCCCGAGCTCTCGTTGTCTCCGATCCGGAGATCCTGACCGGGGATCCCGTGTTTCGCGGGACTCGCGTGCCGGTCCACTTGATTGCGACACTTCTCGAGAAGGGTGCGACGGAGGCGCAGATCCTCACGGCCTATCCGCGCATCACTCCAGAGATGATTAGCCTGGCACCGGTGTACACGCAGGCCTACCCCGTGCGTGGCAGGCCCCGCAAGCAGCCGTGGCGGGACCACCCATCCGTGCGGCGTATTCGCATACCGCTCGCCGGACTCAAGGCATCGTGAGGTTCTTGATCGACGAATGTCTCACGCCGGAGCTGGTGAAGATCGCGGGTCACGCTGGCCACGAAGCCCATCACGTTGCCCACCTGGGCAAGGCCGGGTGGAAGGACTGGGATGTCACGCACTATGCGTGCGAAGAAGAATTCATTCTGGTCACGAACAACGCTGTGACTTCCGGAAGCTCTATGCCACCGAATCGCTGCATCCCGGGCTGGTCATTCTCATCCCGAGCGTGGATGGCGAGCTTCAGCAGCGGCTGTTTCAGGGCGCCCTCGAGCAGCTGGCGCTCATCGGCGAGCCCATCAATCAAGTCCTCGAGGTCGATCTTGAGGGTGAAGACGTGACGATCGAGCTCTACGAGTGGCCCTCTCCTGGATCGGGTGTGTAGCGGCGCGAGACCGCGGTCTCGAAGTGCGCGGTGCCTTGGGCTGGCGGCGAGCGTGTCGGCGGGGCCTGACCGGGGCCCGCGGGAAACTACTCGAGCGCACGCGCAGGCGGTGTTCCGCTACTCAGACGCGGGGACAGACGATGTGGCGCCCGCCAGAGCGCAGTGGCGCGCCGCGACCTGCGCGTGGCGCGCGGCGAAGCGCGCCGCGAGGCGATCGACGATATAGACCGAGCGGTGCTGGCCGCCCGTGCAGCCGACCGCGACCGTGAGATAGCCGCGCGAGCTCGCCTGGTATTCGGGAACGCGGGCCTCGATGAACCGGTCGATGTCGTCGACCAGGCGCGCGACGCTGCCGTGCGATTCGAGATACTGGATCACCGCGGGGTCGTGCCCGGTGAGCGAGCGGAGGGTCGGCTCCCAGTACGGATTCGGGAGCGACCGCGCATCGAAGACGAAGTCCGCGTCTCCCGGAATGCCGTGCTTGAAGCCGAACGACTCGAACGTGATGGACAGGCGTCCGACCGCACGTTGCTCGACACGCAGCCGCACGACCTGCCGCAGCTCGTGGACTCCCATCCTCGAGGTGTCGATGATCACGTCGGCAGCGTAGGCGATCGGCTCGAGCAGCCGCCGCTCGGTGTCGATCGCTTCCCTCAAGCCCACGCGCTCCCGGCTCATCGGGTGCTTGCGGCGCGTCTCCGCGAAGCGGCGCAGCAGCTCCTCGTCGCTCGCCACGAGGTAGAGCACCTCGCAGTCGATCCCGCTGCGCTTGAGCTCATCGATGAGCTGGGGAACCGTCGAGATCTCCGAAGCCGTGTTGCGGGCGTCGAGGCCGATCGCGGAGCGTGCGTAGGGCGACTCGGCGCTGCGGACGGTGTGCGCGATGAAGGGCTTGAGCAGGGCCGCCGGCAGATTGTCGATGCAGTAGAACCCGAGGTCCTCGAGCAGGTGCAGCGCGACGCTCTTGCCCGAGCCGGAAAGGCCGCTCACCACGATGACCCGCATGAGGACGACGCCTGGAGTGTTGCCGGGGGGCGGCCCGCCTTACCTTGCCGGGCCGCTCACGAGGCGGGTTGCTCGATGGCCTGGGCCTCGCCCGCGCGGTGATCGGTCCGCTTCTCCTTGTGCTTCTTGATGCAGCGGTCCAGCTTGTCGCTCAGCGCATCGATCGCGGCGTACATGTCGGGCTCGGTCGCGTCGGCGTGTATGTCGCATCCGCGGACGTGC
>JASHYG010000181.1 GCA_030043215.1 Gammaproteobacteria bacterium | reverse complement strand
GTACGCGGATTCCGTCATGGCCAACACCGAGCAGGACTTACCTGCAACTACGTGCCAGCCGGCGAAAACCCTCTCGATTTGCCCGCAGTATCGGTCCGATCGACAGCAACTGCCGGCTTGTCCTCCGGCGATGGCGCATTGGCGCCTGCGGCCGGGGAGTCCGCCGCTCCACGCATAGGCACTTTGCCTGCGAGGAGGCTCGCGATCTCCTCGCCGCTCAGCGTCTCGTAGCGAAGCAGCCCTTGGGCGAGGATGTCGAGCTCGGCTCGACGGGCGCTGAGAATCGCCCGCGCCCGGGCCAGCGCCGCGTCGATGAGCTTGCGCACCTCGCTCGAGATGACCTGCGCGGTTTGCTCGGAAATGTTCTGCTGGCGAGTCACCGAATGGCCCAGGAACACCTCGTCCTGGTTCTCGCCGTAGGCCACGGCGCCGAGCTCCTCCGAAAGGCCATAGCGCGTCACCATCGTGCGTGCCAGCTTCGTCGCCTCTTCGATGTCGCCCGCCGTGCCGGAAGTGATCTTGCTGCGGCCGAAGATCAGCTCCTCGGCCGCCCGTCCAGCCATCAAGATGGCCAGCCGCGAGGTCAGCTGCTCGACCGTGGCCGATAGCTGATCGCTCTCGGGCAACTGCTTGACCATACCGGTCGTACGTCCGCGCGTGACGATGGTGGCCTTGTGCACCGGGTCGGCCGACGGCACGTTGAGGGCGACGATGGCACGCCCTCCCTCCCGGTAGGCGGTCAGCTGCTTCTCCTCGTCGCTCATGACGTGCGTGCGGCGCTCGGCGCCCATCATCACCGTGTCCTTCGCATCCTCGAACTCGCGCCCGCCCACAGCGCCCGCTCCTCGGCGTGCGGCGAGCAACGCTGCCTCGTTGACGAGATTCATCAGATCAGCGCCGGAGAATCCGGGCGTGCCGCGTGCAATCGCCCTGAGATCGACATCCGCGGCGAGCGGAATGCCCCGCGTATGCACTTGTAGGATGTGCTCTCGCCCGAGAACATCCGGATTGGCGACCGTGATCTGCCGGTCGAAACGGCCGGGCCGCAGCAGCGCGGGATCGAGGACATCGGGGCGGTTGGTGGCCGCGACGAGAATGACGCCTGCATTGGTCTCGAAGCCATCCATCTCCACCAGCAGCTGATTGAGCGTCTGCTCGCGCTCGTCATTGCCGCCGCCCAAGCCGGCTCCGCGGCGGCGGCCGACCGCATCGATCTCGTCCATGAAGATGATGCACGGGGCGTGCTTCTTGGCCTGCCCGAACAGGTCTCGCACGCGCGAGGCGCCCACCCCGACGAACATCTCGACGAAATCGGACCCCGAGATCGTGAAGAACGGAACGTCTGCCTCACCGGCAACCGCTCGTGCAAGCAGCGTCTTGCCGGTGCCGGGCGGTCCGACCAGTAATACTCCGCGCGGGATGCGGCCGCCGAGGTGCCGAAACCGCTGCGGATCGCGCAGAAAATCGACGATCTCCTTCAGTGCCTCGCAGGCTTCATCCACCCCGGCGACATCCTTGAAGGTCACACGATTGCTCGCCTGCGTCAGGGGCTTTGCCCTGGACTTACCGAGCCCCATCAGCCGTCCGCCGGCACCGGGCATACGGCTCATGAAGAAGATCGCGAAGATGGCGAGCAGGATCATCGGCAGCAGGTTTCCCAGGGTCCCGCTCCAGGAAGTCCCCTCCGCCGGCGGCGCTTCGGCGGTGATCGACACTCCATGCGCCCGCAGCACCTTGATGAGATCGGGATCGTCCGCGGCGTAGGTTCGAAAGGCTGAGTGGTTGGTGAAGAAGCCGCCGACCTCATGCCCGGCCACCGCCACGCTGCCAACCCGGCCTTGCTCGACATCGTCCAGAAACTGGGAATAGGACAGGCTCTCGATATGCGGGCCGGCCGTGCGGGCCTGATACAAATTCACCAGCGCGATGGCGACCAAGGCAGCGATCACGCAGCCGGCGAACAGATAGAAACGCTTTTCGGTGGCCCCCATTTGCCTCGTTCCGGGCGCTCAGCCGGACTCCTCGGCGGGCAGGATGGGGCCGATTGATCGCAGGACCCAGCGACGCCCGTTCGTACGGAGCTCGACTTGCGAGAGCGGCAACACGTCGATACGCCAGAACGAGGGTAGCTGCGCCTGAATGACGTGAACGACCGCGGCGCGGATGACTGCGGAGTGTGTCACGGCGACAGTATGGCCCTGCTCACGGCTGCGGTCGGCAATCCAGGCAGCGACTCGCTGCAAGAGCTGCGGGATTGCCTCACCACCGTGTGGAGCAGACTCCGGTTTTCGAATCCACGCCACCAGCTTCCTCGGTTCCCGTAACAGCACTTGCTGAAAGCGCAGCCCCGTCCAGCGGCCATAATCGCAGTCCCGTAGCCGCTCGTCGACCACCGCCGTCAGCCCGAGCGCCGTCGCGGTCTCCCGGGCACGAAGCGCCGGGCTCGTCCAGCAATGATCCACCTGGCCGAGACTGCCGGCGAGGCTCTGCGCCTTCTCCTTGCCGATCTCGTCCAAGGAGTCGTCCCCCCCGAAGGCGGCGGCGCGCAGCGCTCGGGTCGTAGCATGGCAAATCAGCGTGATACGCGGGGTCATCGCCGCCCTCAACTGCACCGCTCAACGTGGGCCTGCCGGGGCCACGAAGCAGCCCACCCCTCCTCGTCTCCCATCCTCTTACTTTATACTCAGGGTATGTTATGACCGATTGGATATAAAGAGATTTTCCAGGGCCGACGTGTTGAGGGTACGGGGTCGCTGGCACGTATAGGCGTATGATAAAGGCGGATTGCGAGTAGTGCCTCGTCGGTAGGAGTCCCGAATGGCTACAGATGAAAAAAGCGTTGCCGCACTGCTGGACGTTCCGCTCAAGGTCGCGATTCCACTGCAGAAGATCGTGCCGTGGGCCATCTTCGGCGTGGTGTTCATGGGTCTCGCGTACTACTTCGTGGGCGCCGAACAAGGCGCGACATCCATATTCAGCGGCATGAGCATCCACGAGTTCGTCCACGACGCCCGCCACCTGTTGGGGTTTCCCTGCCACTGAGTCCGGACGCCATCGTCAGCGGGGGCGAACGCTATGGTTGGACAGCTGGTTTTCCGCGGTTTCATCGTGGGCATCGTAGCCGGTCTGCTCGCCTTCGGATGGGCCAAGACCTTCGGTGAGCCCGCTGTCGCTGTCGCGATCAACTTCGAAACCGCGCAGCATGAGGCCGAAGCGGCTGCGGCGGTCGCCGCCGGCAAGCCCCGGCCCCCGGATGACCCCGTCATCTTCAGCCGGGCGGTACAGAGCGGTATCGGACTGTTGACCGGCATGGTGGTCGCCGGCGCGGGTCTCGGGTGCCTCTTCGCCATCTTGTTCGCTTTCGCCAACGGTCGGGTGGGCAACCTCGGGCCGGGACCGATCTCCATCCTGATCGCATTATTCGGCCTGATATCCGTTTATGTCGTACCGGCGCTCAAGTACCCGGCCAATCCGCCTTCCGTCGGTGAGCCGGATACGATCAAGTACCGCACGGGCCTGTACTTCCTGATGATGGCAATCTCCATCGCCACGACGCTGGGCGCCTTGCGCCTGCGGCGCTCGTTGGCGCCCCGGTACGGATCCTGGAATGGCTCCTTGCTTGCGCTCGGGGCCTACCTCGTGGTGATCGCCGCGGCGTTCACGCTCTTGCCGGGTATCAACGAGGTTCCCGCGACGTTCCCCGCCGTGACGCTCTGGAACTTCCGCATCGCCTCGCTCGGCATCCAGACGGTGCTGTGGGGCTCGATTGGCGTGATGTTCGGCTATGTCGGCGCATGGGCGAGCAGGCAGTAACGACCGACCCGATGCCCTGAAACACCCAGCTCATAGTAGTCTGCCGCAGCACAGATGGAGCCCCTTGCCATGGCGAAAGCCTCCGCTCATCCGCACGATCCCACACTGCTGCAGCGCACGTCCTGGGGCGCCCTACTGACCATCGCCACCGTGGTCGGCACGGTATCGTTGGCTTGCGCCACGCCCTTCGCGGGGCTCGCGACGCTCGCCGCGTTGTTTCTTCCGCGCCGCGACGCCTTCGTACTGATCGGGGTCAACTGGCTCGCCAATCAGGTCATTGGATTCGGCTTCATGCAGTACCCGTGGACGTGGGGCACTCTGCTTGCCGGAATCGAATTGGGCATGGTCGCCATGGCATGCACCGGCACGGCGATGTTGGTTTTCGCGCCTTTACGCAGGGCCGGATCCACTCTGGCCGTCCTCGGCACCTTTGCTGCCACCTTCATCGTCTACGAGGGCCTGAATTTCTTGACCAGCATCGGCCATCACGATGGCGACTTCCAGGTGTCGATCGTTCTCTACGTCCTGTACCTCAACGGGCTGGCTCTCGCTGGATTGCTCCTGCTGCAGAGTATCGCCAGTGCGATCGGTCTGGCCGCTCCACGTGCCCTCCGTCCAGCGGGATCCAGAGTGTCGGCGGCCTCCTGATTCGCGCTTGATTCCACACGCGGAGGCCGGAGCCGGGGCCAGGCTGCTCGGCGCTCGCCTCGGTCGCCTCGATCTTCCGGGCTCTCTCAACCGTGGTTGCGTTTGACAGCAGGCAATTCGGCGGCGCGATCGCCGCGATGCTGGCCCTCATCCTGCTCATTCGAGTGACTTACGTTGCCGTGGAAGAGCCGCGCAACCTCACGAGGCCCGCGTACATCCTGAAGGGCATCGTCATTGATCATCCCGCGGGGGGTGCGCCGCTGCCCCCCGAGCCCCTGCCCCATTGGGCCTCCGCCTTGCCGGCGGCCAATCTGAAAGCCGGCCAGCGGCTCAGCCAGCAATGCGTGGGCTGCCACGACCTGTCCACGGCGAGAAAGAACCAGATCGGACCCGCGCTCTTCGGGATCCTCGGCCGGCCGCGGGCGAGCGTATCCAATTTCGCGTACTCGGGCGCGCTGCGACGCAATCACGATCCGTGGACGCTCGATGAGCTCTTCGAGTTCCTGCGCAATCCGCAGCTCTATGCGCCCGGCACCTCAATGGGCTTCGCGGGATTCCAGGCTGCTCAGCAGCGCATTGATCTGATCGCCTACCTCCGGGTGACCGCGGACGATGTGAAACACTGAGAGCATTCTGGAACAGGGCTCTCGATCGGCGCCCCGTTCTCTCAGCCGTGTCCGCCGCGATATCCCTTGCCGCTCTCGTCGAACTGCTCCGGCTCGCGTCCCAGATAGCGCTTGGATAGATCGCGCCACATCGCCAGGCGCTCCCAGAGCGGCTCCTTGTTGAGCTTATCCCCGGCCGAGAGGAAGGGACTCGAGAAGAAAATCGAGATCATCGGCTCCCCGGCGCCGTTCTCCATCTCGAAGCCCCATGAGATCGGTGCTCCGTCCTTGTCCAGGCGCCGGAAGATCTGCGCCTTGGAGGGCCGGCGCCGGCGTTTGAGGTCCTCGGGGGTGCGATCGAGTGGCGGCCCCTTGTTCTCCC
>JASHYG010000180.1 GCA_030043215.1 Gammaproteobacteria bacterium | reverse complement strand
CGTGGCGGCGCCATAGGCCCATGCGAGCGGTTGCAGGAGCGACGGCCGCCCCCGCGGGCGATACCAGAGCTCGGTCAGACGTCGCTCCATTCCGCGCGGATCACTCACTGAACTGCAGGCGGTGCAGCTGAGAATACAGGCCGCCCGCAGCGAGCAGCTGCGAGTGCGTGCCGCACTCGACGATCTCTCCGGCATTGAGCACGACGATCCGGTCGGCTTGCTCGACGGTCGACAGCCGGTGCGCGATGACGAAGGTCGTGCGGTTGCGGACGAGCTCGCCGAGCGCCGCCTGGATGTGGCGCTCGGCTTCCGTGTCCAGGGCGGACGTTGCCTCGTCCAGGATCAGGATCGGCGCGTCCTTGAGCAGCGCGCGCGCGATCGCGATGCGCTGCCGCTGCCCGCCGGAGAGCAGGACCCCACGGTCTCCCACGACGGTGTCGAGTCCCTTGGCCTGGCTCGCCGCGAACTCGAGCACGTGAGCCGCTTCCGCGGCGCGCTCCATCGTCTCGGGTGCGATGTCGCGCCCGAACGCGATGTTGTTGCGGATGGTGTCGTTGAAGAGGACCACGTCCTGCGAGACCACCGCGATCTGCTCTCTCAGGCTCTGCAGGTTGTACTCGCGGATGTCGCGCCCGTCGATGCGCACGCTGCCCGCCGTCACGTCATAGAATCGCGGCAGCAGGCTCACCAGCGTCGACTTGCCGCTCCCGGAGCGCCCGACGATGGCGATGCGCTCGCCCGCCGCCACGTCGAGCGAGACGTTGCGCAGGGCCGCATCCCGTCCGCTCGCGTAGGAGAAGGAGACGTGATCGAGCGCCACCTCTCCGCGCACCCGTCCGGAGACGTAGTCGCCGCCCGCCGGCTCCTGCGGAGTATCGAGCAGCTCGAAGATGCTCTCGGCGGCGGCGATCCCCTGCTGCAGCGGACCTGCGATACCGACGAGCTGGCGCAGGGGCTGGGCGATCATGCCGAGGGCCACGAAGAAGCCGAGCAGGTCCCCCGTCGTCATGTGTCCGTGGATGGTGCTCGCCATGGCATACGACAGCACGATCGCGGCCCCGATCGCCGTGATGATCTGGATGATCGGATTGGAGAGTCCCTGGGTGAGGATGAGCCGCATGTACGAGCGGCGGTTGTGCTCGTTCACCGCCCGGAATTGCGCATCGAGGTGCGGCTCGGCGTTGTAGACCTTGATGAGCCGCGGCGCCTCGAAGCTCTCCTTGGCGACCCGCGTCACATCGCCCATCGAGCTCTGGATGCGGCGGCTGTAACGGCGGAAGTAATAATTGACGCGCGTGGCGAGCCAGCTCACGAGCGGCGCCATGAGCAGCGCGGCGAGCGACAGCCTGAGATTGAGCCACAGCAGGTAACCGACGAGGCCGCACACCGTGAGGCCCGTGCTGACGAGCACCACCACCGAGCTGGTGCTCGCCTGACCGATCTGCTCGATGTTGTACGTGAGCTTCGAGAGCAGCTCCGCGGCGGCGCTGCGGTCGAAGTACGCGACGGGCAGCCGCAGCACCCGCTCGAACATCTGCTGGCGCAGCTCCGCGATGATCTTGCGGGAGACATACCCCATGGAGAATGTCTGGGTGAAATCCCCGAGCCCGCGCAGCACGAACAGCCCGACCACGGCAAGCGGCAGCAGCACGATCATGCGCGGATCGGGATGGGTGAAGGTCTTGTCGCCGAAGACCCGCGCAAACGGCCCGAAGCTCACCATGCTCACGGAATACAGAAGCGAGCCCGCGATGCCGCACGAGAAGACCACGCGGTGCGGGCGCACATAGCCGAGCAGCCGCCGATAAGTGCCCAGCACGTTCGGAGCCGCCTGCCCTCCCCCGGCTCTCCCGGTGTCGTTCAAGGCTGACCTGCCGGCTCGCTGTTGATCGTTGCGATGTTGATCTCGGCGAACCCCAGACGGGCGAGCACGTCCATGGCCGTCACGACCGACTGGTGCGTGGTGCGGGCATCGGCGCGCAGCGTGACGCGCATGCTGCGATCGGCGCCGGCTTGCTGCAGCAGCGCGGCGCGCAGCGTGTCCGGGCTCGTGTTGAGGAGCTCGCGGCCGTTGACGAGATAGCTGCCCTGCTGGGTGACCGTGATGACCAGGGGCTCGAGCTTCGGCCGCTCGGTCGGAACGCTGCTCGCCTGCGGCAGGTGGATGCGCATCCGACCCTCGTTCACGAGCGAGCTCGAGAGCATGAAGAACACGACCATCATCAGGACCACGTCGATCAGCGAGACCAGATTGATCTCCGGGTCCTCGGGGCGGCGCGCTCGCAGGTTCATCGGCGGGCGGCCTTGAGCCCCGGTTGCGCGGAATCGAGATCTTCCGCGGCGGCCGCCTCGAGGGCGTCGGCGAGCTTGATGGCGTCCTTCTCCATCTCGATCACGAAGCCCTCGACGCGGCCCCTCAAGTAGCGGTAGCCGATGAGGGCCGGAATCGCGACGCACAGGCCCGCCGCCGTCGCGATGAGCGCTTCCGCGATGCCCCCGGAGAGCATCCGCGGATCCCCGGCGGCCCCGGCCTCGAGAGCATTGAACGCCTTGATGATGCCCGTCACCGTACCGAGCAGTCCGAGGAGCGGTGAGATGCTCGCGATGGTACCGAGCGTATTGAGGAAGCGCTCCAGGTCATGCACGACGTGCCGGCCGGCGTCTTCCAGGCGCTCCATCATGATCTCTCGCGAGCGGTGGCGGTTCGCGAGTCCGGCCGCGAGGACCTTGCCGAGCGGGGAGTTCTGCTCGAGCGCCGCGATGACCTTGTCGTTGACTTGATTGGCCTCAACCAGCTTCCAGACGCGCTGGGTGAGATCGCGCGGCAGGACGCGCTTCTCCTGCAGCGTCCACAGGCGCTCCAGAATGATCGCGGCCGCGCCGATGGAGGCGAGGACGATTGGCCACATGAACGGGCCGCCCGCCCGTACGATTTCCCACATCCGTTTGATTCCGTTGACCCCGACGATTGGCCTGCCATCATATCTGCTAGAGTTGGCGGCGCCTATGCCTCGCCAGCTGCTCAAGAAGATCGAACCCCATGCCCGTGCGCTTCAGGGGCGGTGGTTCGTGCGCGGCTTCGGCTCGCATTTCACCGATCCGCGGCTGTGGTCCCTGCAGCGGCGGGGCGTCACGGCCGGCTTCGGCGCCGGGCTCGCCATCTGCTTCCTGCCCCTGCCGGTCCACCTGCCCCTTGCCCTGCTGGTCGCGGTCGTCTGGCGGCTCAATATCCCCGCCATCGTCGCGGGGACGTGGGTCATCAACCCCTTCACCATGGTCCCGATGTACTACGTGGCATACCGGGTGGGAGCCGAGATCACGGGCACCGCGCCGCACGCCTTCGGCTTCAAGCTCAGTTGGGAGTGGCTGGAGCACGGGCTCGGGCCGATGTGGAAGCCGTTCCTCGTCGGCTGCCTCGTCTCCGCGATCGTCTGCGGGGTGGCCGGCTGGCTCGGGCTCGAGCTGCTCTGGCGCTGGCGGGTGCTCAGCCGGCGCTACCGGCGGGCGGCCTCCCCAATGGGCTGATCCCCTCGTAGCACCCCCTGCTCGAGCGTGAGCACACGCTCCATCCGAGCGGCGAGCCGCGTGTCGTGCGTCACGACGATGAGACTCGTCCCGCGCTCCCGATTGAGCTCCAGCATGAGCGCGAACACCTGCTCGGCGTTCGCCCCGTCGAGATTGCCGGTGGGCTCGTCGGCCAGCACCACGCGCGGCTGGGTGACGAGAGCGCGCGCAACCGCCGCGCGCTGGCGCTCGCCGCCCGACAGCTGGTGAGGCCGGTGCGTCAGCCGGTCGCCGAGTCCCACTCGCCCGAGCAGCTCCCGGGCGCGCGCCCGCGCCTCCGCGACGGGGGCGCGCCGCACGAGGAGCGGCATCGCGACATTCTCCAGAGCCGAGAACTCCGGCAGCAAGTGATGGAATTGATAGACGAAGCCGATCGCGCGATTGCGCAGGCGCCCGCGCGCGTCCTCTCCGAGGCCGTGGATGTCCCCGCCCGCGACGAGCACGCGTCCGGAGGTCGGCCGGTCGAGGCCGCCCAGGATCTGCAGCAGCGTCGTCTTGCCGGAGCCCGAAGCGCCCACGATCGCGACGCGCTCGCCGGCCGCGACCGCAAAGCCGGCTCCCCGGAGCACCTCGAGCGTGACGGGTCCCTGGCGAAAGCTCTTGCGGACGTCCGATGCATCGAGGACGGGCTGGCCGAACGCCGCGGGACGCTCCGCCTCACTCATGCCGCAGCGCCTCGGCGGGCTCCGTGCGCGAG
>JASHYG010000179.1 GCA_030043215.1 Gammaproteobacteria bacterium | reverse complement strand
CTCCACAAGCTGCTCGAGGTCTGCCTGAGGGAGAACGACCGCCGCATGTCCTCGTACGACGTGCGCCTCGCGCGGCCCCGTCTGGTGCCCGCCCTCGCGCGCCTGCTCTATCGAGTGCTTCCCTCCCGCATCTGAGCCGCCGCTCTTTAGCCGAGGTACCCGTTCTCGCCGAACCACCGCACGGCGTCCGCGAAGGCGTCGCGGGGCGGGCGCCACCGGTATCCGAGCTCGCTCACGGCCTTGGCGCTCGAGAAGAACATGTGCTTGCGCGACATGCGCACGCCCTCGACCGTGACGCGTGTCGGCCGGCCGCTGATCCTCGAGTAGGCTTCGGCGAGGTGGGCGATGGGCAGAACGACCGAGTGCGGCAGGCGGATGCGGGGCGGCTTGCGGCCGACCAGCTCCGCGATGATCGTGAGGATGGCGCGGAGCGTGAGGTTCTCGCCGCCGAGGATGTAGTGCTCCCCCGAGCGCCCGCGCTCCAGCGCGAGCAGGTGTCCCTCCGCGACATCCTCGACGTGCGCCACGTTGAGTCCTGTGTCCACGTAAGCGGGGGTCCGTCCGCGCGCCGCGTCCACGAGGATCTGGCCCGTCGGCGTCGGCTTCACATCGCCCGGACCGACTGGCGTCGAGGGATTGACGATGACGACGTGCGCCTCCGCCCCGGCCCATTCACGCACCACCTGCTCGGCGAGGAACTTCGAGCGCTTGTAGTGGCCGATCATGTCCTCGAGGCGGACCGGCGTCGCCTCGTCGCCCGGCGCTCCATCGGGCGGCAGCCCGATGGTCGCGACACTGCTCGTGTACACGATGCGCTCGACCCGCGCCCGCCGCGCAGCTTGCAGGATGTTGCGCGTTCCCTCGACGTTGGTTTGATAGAGACGATACGGATCGGGCGCGCCCAAGCGGTAGTCCGCGGCCGCGTGAAACAGCGCGTCGCATCCCGCGGCGGCGCGCTCGAGCGAGGCGCCGTCCGCCAGATCGCCGAGCACGATGTCTACCGGCAGCTCGTGCAGGTTCAGGCGGCTCGCGCCGCTGCGCACCAGGCAGCGCACGCTCCAGCCCCGCCCGATGAGCGCCCGCGCGATGGCCGAGCCGACGAAGCCGGATGCGCCTGTGACGAGCGCCTTCATGGGGCGTACGAGACGAGGGCGCCCGCGCGCACGATCGCGCGCAGCGAGCCCCGGGCAGCCCCATACCGGCGCGCGAGCCGCAGCAGCGTCGCGATACTCGCAGGCCTTAAGACCATGCTTCGCAGGAGGCGGGCGATCGACAGTTGTCCCGACGCGTCCGCCGCGCCGACGAGCGCCGCAGGCAGCTCATCGCCCGCCGTATCGACGATCACGCGCACGGCGACGAAGGGCAGTCCGTGGGCCGCCGCCACCTCGGCGACCGCAAAGCTCTCCATGTCGACCGCGCTGGCGCCGGTGATCCGGAACGCCGCCGACTTGTCGGCCACCGTGCCGAGCGCCCGCACGCTCGTCAGCAGCCGGTCCTGCCGCACAGGCCGGTGCGCCTCGAGAGACCGCACGATCCGCTCGCGCCAAGCGGGAGCCGTCCGCAAAGAGGATCCGCCATCGAGAGTCACCTCCTCGGGCAGCAGGATCGCTCCGCAGGCGAGCGCCGGGTCGAGCCCTCCGGCGAGCCCCCAGCTTGCGAGCGCTCCGCAGCCTTCCTCGACGAGCGTGCGGGCACCCCGCGCGGCGGATGCCCCGCCGATTCCGGTCACGGCGACCAGCGTCCCATCCGCGAGCGCCGCGAGCTCTCCGCGCCGGCGCGCGGCCGGGCCGAGAGGGCGCGCTTCGGCCGCGAGCGCCGCGACGATCCCGACCGCAGCGGGCTGCTCCCCCGAGTGCCGCATGGGCGCCATTCGGCGGCCGGCTCCGCGGCTCAACGAGCTCCGCCGGCGTGGGTGAGATTGCGGTACGCCGCGAGAGCCCAGAGCGGAAAGTAGGCGCAGTAGCCGTGATACCTGAGATAGAACACTCGCGGGAATCCCGGCGCCGTGAAGCTCGGGTGGCTCCAGAGACCGTCGGCGTCCTGCGTCGCGAGCAGGAACTCGATGCCGCGCCGCACCGGCTCGCCCGTCTCGCCCGAAGCGAGGAGCGCGAGCAGGGCCCACGAGGTCTGGTACGGATTGCTGTCGGCCGGTCCGCCGGCCACTGTTGGGTCCGCGTAGCTGTCGTTGCTCTCGCCCCATCCGCCGTCGTCGTTCTGCCTGGCGAGGAGCCAGCCGACCGCGCGCCGTACGGCCGGATCCTCGCGGCTCACGCCGGCTCGCGCGAGCGCGGTGAGCACGGACCACGTGCCGTAGATGTAGTTGGTGCCCCAGCGGCCGAACCAGGGACCCTCCGCCTCCTGCTCGCTGCGCAAGTAGGCGATCGCCCGCTCGAGAGCCGCCCGGTCCTGCGGACGGCCGATCCCCCCGAGGACTGCGACCACCCGGGCCGTCACGTCGCTCGTCGGCGGATCGAGCAGTGCGCCGTGATCGGCGAACGGAATCTCGTTGAGGTAGTAGTGCGTGTTGTCGGCATCGAACGAGGCGAAGCCGCCGTTGCGGCTCTGCATCCCGACCAGCCAGTCGAGCGCTCGATCGATGGCGTCCGCGAAGCGCTCG
>JASHYG010000178.1 GCA_030043215.1 Gammaproteobacteria bacterium | reverse complement strand
GCGCTCGTCGAATTGCGCGTTCCCTTCGAGCTCACGCGCGACGCGATCGATGACGTGGAGCGTGGTGCAACCGATTCGAACTGGGCGCCGGTGAAGGAGGCGGCTCGCAAGATCGCCTTTGCCGAGGATCGCTCCGTCTTCGACGGATACGCCGCGGCGGGGATTCAAGGTATCCGTCAAGGAAGCAGCAATCCGGGGTTGCCGCTGCCTCCTCACGTCAAGGGGTATCCGGGGGCGGTCGCGCAAGCGGTGGGCCAATTGCGTCTCGCCGGGGTGAATGGCCCTTACGCGCTGGTGCTCGGCGCGGATGCGTATACGGTCGTGAGCGGCGGGAGCGAGGAAGGGTATCCCGTGCTTCGCCATATCGAGCGCCTCGTCGATGGCGAGATCGTGTGGGCGCCCGCGATCGAAGGTGGATTCGTGATGACGACCCGTGGCGGTGATTTCGAGCTCGATATCGGCCAGGACCTCTCGATCGGTTACTCGAGCCATTCCAGAGCCACTGTCGAACTTTACCTGTATGAGACCTTTACGTTTCGGCTGCTGACCACGGAGGCCGCGACGGCGCTCACACCGGGGAAGAAGTAGATGCTCCGCGGCAAGAGATGACCGCCACACTCGACAGCTTTGCCGATATCCGGGGTTCCCGCACATCGTACACAGGCCCGAATCGGACCGTGCGGGTCGATCAGAGCATCGAGGAGCACCCCGACCGATGGGTGCGGGCCGCCTGCCTTCCGTGCTCGAACTGCTGCGGCATCGACATCGGAGTCAAGGACGATAGGCTCGGCGGGCGCATCGCCGGCGTGCGCGGACGGGAGGCCGACGTGGTCGATCGCGGGCGGCTCGCCCCCAAGGGACTCTTACTGGCGCTCATCCTGGTACTGCCTGCGCTGTGTGCCAGAGCACATGCCCAGATCGTCGCCTTTGGCGCGAGCAACGTGGCCGGAAAGAACGTCGCCGCCCGGGAAGCATTTCCGGCTCAACTCCGGGCCATGCTGCGCGAGAAGGGGTACACCGTTGCGGTGCTCAACGCCGGAATCTCCGGGGACACCACTGCCGAGATGCGCAAGCGCGTGGATGCGGATATACCCGAGGGAACGACCCTCGTCATTCTGGATTCCTGCGGCGGGTATCACAACGATGAACTGAATGGCATCAGCCGCAGCCAAGGCGATGCCGACATGGCCGCCATCAAGGCGCGCCTGCGGGAGCGTGGCATCAAGGTGATGCCGGTCTGCGCAGCGGATCTGGGCAGGGAATATCGTCAACAGGACGGGGTACATTTGACCCCGGAAGGCTACAAACTGCTTGCGCGGCAGCTGCTCCCCATGGTCACCGAGGAGCTCGGGCCTCCAACAGGCCCGACTTTATCCGTGAGGGAGGCCTGCGCGGCCGACGCCCGCCGTCTCTGCGCCAATGCATTGGGCGACGACGCGAAACGTCATGCCTGCATGCAGGAACATCGCTCACAACTTTCCAAGGATTGTCTCCACGCGATTGCGGAGAGCCGGCGGCAGTGACGCCACGTCTCGACTGATCGCGGTATGCGAAACCGCGAGTGGCCGCGTAGAGCGACGCAGTGCGCCGACGGGCTATCACGCTTGGCACGGCGCAGGTTTCGGCCGCCAACGGAGCGACGGCAGTACGAACATCAGGCCGAGCAGCGCACCCGCAGCAACGTCGAGCGCCATGTGTTGTTTGATGGCCATCGTCGAATAGACGATGACCACGAACCATGCTGAATTGATCCATCGCAGGAAAAGCGGCGCCCGAGTCGAACGAAACACCTCATCCAGACGCAGCAGGGTGAAAGTCGCCACGGCCACGTGCATCGACGGGCACGCGTTACCGGCCTCATCCAGCCGATGGAGCAGGTCAAAGCCGGAAAGGGTCGCAGCGCCGTGCGGCAGCGGCGGCACCTGAGTCGGCCAGAAATAAAAGATCGCGAGCCCCGTGGCGCAGAGTCCGGCCATCCACAGGACGTACGTGGCGATCTCGGAGAGCGACCGCTGTAGAGCTGGCCCGGCGCCGACGTAGATCCATAGCGAGACGTATGCGGCGAGGAATTGGGGTTGGTACGAGATCATCAGATCGAGTGGGGTCACCGGCACCGTGATCGGTACGTACACGGGATGCCGCTGCACATGAAAGTAGCCCATGAAGAACAGCGCGTTGAACGCCGTGGTCCCTATGATGGTCAGGACCACGTTTCTGCGTAGCCGCATGCCGAGCACGTGGTTCCAGCGCGGCGGCGAGCTGGTTTCCGCGGCCGTTCGGGCACTGCGCCGCTCAGCGAACCATTCTGCCACTCGAATAGCTCCAAGAGATTCCAGGGGGCGATCGGCATCCTCGTCCGGGTCGAACGAGCGTGATCGTGCCGAAGTGGTAGTCGATCCTGCGCTTCTCGATCTTCATCCAGGGAAGCGCGCGCCGCTCGGCGGCGAGTCTATCCCCCCTCGCGCAAATGCGCCTTCTCCTTCTCGAGCGACGTTCTCCGTGCGGTGAGCGATTCCTCCCGCGAAACGATCTTGTGCGGGTTCACGGCGCCTTCCTCACTCTATGTATATTACGGCGGTTGTCGCGCACTTGACGCAGTTCGTCTTCGCCGATTTGCTCGCACCGGATCCCGGCCCCAGGAATATGGTCACCATGCTGCAGAGTACATCAACCGGTTCGTCCAGGGGCGATTCCCGGCCAAGGAGAGCAGCTACGGGCAAGTCGAGGTTCGGGTGGTGTGCGCTGGTTCTGACCTTGACGGCTTCGGTCCCCGCACTGGCGCAGCAAAAGACCGGCCCTGGCATCCCTGCCGATGACCAGCTGACGTGGCATGGCATCACGCTGTATGGAGTGCTCGACGTCGGCCTGCAATACGACACGCACGGTGCGCCATTCAGCCCGTATCGGCCGGCCGCGAGCGG
Organism: Gammaproteobacteria bacterium; assembly: GCA_030043215.1. GTDB lineage: Bacteria > Pseudomonadota > Gammaproteobacteria > Steroidobacterales > Steroidobacteraceae > JASHUC01. Next base: position 102 of record JASHYG010000178.1, on the reverse strand, counting down.
CAACATCGTCCGGCAGAACAGCCACCAGTCTGTCTTCGGCGTGACGCCGAGCAACATCGGCCAGTCGAGACTCGGTTTGCAGGGCATCGAGCCGCTGGACGG
>JASHYG010000177.1 GCA_030043215.1 Gammaproteobacteria bacterium | reverse complement strand
CGATCCCTCGCTGGTTTACGAGATGGCGCTCGCGGGATGCACGGGCGTATTCGTCGGGTTCGAGTCGCTGAATGGGGTGAATCTCACCGCCGCGCGCAAGCGAACTCCCGCTCCCGAGGACTACGCGCGCCGGGTCGAGGTCTTCCACCGGTACGGCATTCAGGTCAATGGCAGCTTCGTGCTGGGGTTCGATCACGACGGGCCCGATGTTTTCGAGCGCACGGCGGCCTGGATCGAAGCCAATCGCCTGGAGTGCGCGACCTTCCACATCCTGACGCCATACCCCGGTACCCCCCTATTCCACCAGATGGAGCGCGAGGGTCGGATCCTGCACCGGAACTGGGATCTGTACGATACGGGTCACGTGGTCTTCCAGCCGAAGCTGATGAGCGCGGCGGAGCTCGATCGCGGCTACGCCTGGTGCTACGACACACTCTTCTCGCACCGATCGATCTGGAAGCGCCGGCCGGCAGATGCGAGCGCCGTGCCCGCCTACCTCGCGATGAGTTACCTGTACAAGCGCTCGAATCGCTTCTGGCATCTCCTGATACGCCATCGTCTGACGGCGGCCGTGTGGCGGCCGCTGATCGAGCATTCCCGCCGCCGACATCTGAGGTTGCGCGAGCGACTCGAGAACATGAAGGACTCGGAGATTCGAGCGACCCAATTCGTGAGCGGTGGAGTCTGACGGGAGGGGGCGTACTCCGTTGAGAAACCAGCGCGGCACGACTCTGTTTCGCTGTAGTCTAGATGGGTCGCCCTCTGACGAGCCGGAGACGGACGATGGCCAGGAACGTGATTTGTCTATGGTATGACGGCACGGCAGAGGATGCCGCCAGGTTCTACGCTCGGACCTTTCCAGACAGCGCCGTGACAGCGGTCCACCGCGCCCCGGACGACTACCCGGGCGGCAAACAGGGATAGGTGCTTACGGTCGAATTCACGGTACTTGGAGTGCCCTGCCTCGGGCTCAATGGTGGGCCCGCCTTCAAGCACTCCGAAGCCTTTTCGTTTCAGATCGTCACCGACGGCCAGACCGAGACGGACCGCTACTGGAACGCGATCGTCAACAACGGTGGCGCCGAGAGCGCGTGCGGATGGTGCAAGGACAGATGGGGCCTGTCCTGGCAGATCACCCCACGGCTGCTGCTCGATGCGACGACTGACCCCGACCGTGCGGCGGCCAAGCGCGCGTTCGAGGCGATGATGAAGATGAAAAAGATCGACATCGCCGCTATCGAGGCCGCATGGCGCGGAACGGGTGGCACGCAGCGCATGCGATGAGAGCGAGCCTACGGGCACACCAGTACGATCTTTCCTGCGCCACCTCCCTGTGCCAATGCGTGCGCCTCGGCGGCCTCACGAAGGGGCATCCGGCGATAGATGGGCAGCAGGAACTTCCCATCGCGGACGTCATCTGCAAACTCGCGGACTTTCGAGGCATCGGGACGCGCGAGCACCCGGGTGACGGTGACCGTGGGATTGCGCTTGCCCGTGCCGTCCGGCAGCGCCGAGGCGTAGCCGAAGGTTCCGCCGTTCCTCACCCTTCCGAAGAGCTTCGCGGCCGTCTCGCCCCCGACCGTATCGGCCACGCCGTCCACCATCGCGAGCCCCGCAATCGCGGAATCGTCGTCAATGGCGACCGTGCCGGATACACCCAGGGTTTGCGCCTCGGGCAGTTGCCGAGCGCGGACGCCCGCAATCACGTTGACGCCGAGTTTCTTGGCCGTGTGCACCGCGGCCCGACCGACGCTGCCCAGCGCGCCGGTGACGAGAAGCCTCTGGCCACGCTGTGCTCGAGCCGCCACCCGCACGAGCTGATCACCCGTCACGGCGATCAGGGGGAGGGCCGCGGAGTCAACCAGGCTCACTCCGTCAGGCAGATGGGTGAGGATGGACCCTTCCACGGCGACAAGCTCGGCATAGGCCTCCCAGGCGAGTGCCAGCACGCGGTCGCCCGGCTTGAAGGTGCGAATGTTTCGCCCCACGGCCCGCACCAGCCCGCTCACGTCGCGGCCCAGAATCGCCGGCAGTTCGAGGGGGACATCCTTCTGCCGCGCACCCGAGCGCACCTTCCAATCAATCGGATTCACACTGGTCGCTGCGGTTTCGACGAGCACCGAGTCCTCGCCCAGCGCCGGCTCCGGAACGGCGTCCTCGTATTTCAAATTCTCCGGGCCACCGTATTCGTACAACCGAACTGCTCTCACGTCACTCTCCAGGTCCGAGCTGCCTCTTGGGCGCCGCGCGAGGGCGAGATTCGTTCAGTCTACCGACCGACTCCAACTGCTCCAAGGCCTGCGCGAGCCGCGCGCCCGCATCGGTCCATCGCGGCAGACCTTGACGGACAGCCGCAGCGCCACTCGCGAGGCGCGCGAGCAGATCGGGCTGGCTGAGCACGGCGGCGAGCGCGGCGCGCAGCGCCCCGAGATCGCCGGGGGCGACCAGAAGCCCGGCCTGCGTCCCGACCAGATCCGGAATCGCGCCGGTGCGGGTGCTCACGATCGGCAACCCGTGCGCAAGCCCCTCGGCGACCGCCATGCAGTAGGTCTCGAAGCGGGTGGCCAGCACGAGAAGATCGGCTTGCAGGTAGTGGCGAGCGAGCACGGCCGGCTCAACCTCGCCCATCAGTGCGATGCGCTCCGCCAGGCCGCATCGATGGATCTGGGCGCGAAGTCGGGCGACGGTATCGGGGCTGCGCGTGAGACTGCCGATGCAGGTGAGCTGCCACGGCCAGGACGCGAGCGGCGCCAGCGCATCGATCAGCACATCGTGGCCCTTGCCCGGATGGACGGTGGCGACGCAGAGCATCCTCAGGATGCCGTCCGAGGGGCGCCGCGCGAGCGGTGCTTCGTCGGTGCCGGGCTCGATGATCGAGATCTGCTCATCCCGCAGGCCGTAGTCGAGCAGCGTCGCGCGACTGCTCTCCCCGGTGAAGAACACGTGGCGTACGGTCTGCAGAGCTTCGGCTTCTGCCTGCCGCACGCCACCTAGCCGCTCCGGATCGCTTCTGACAGCGGGGTCGGAGGCGAGAGGCATGTGGATGAGGGCGAGGAGCGTGAGCCGTCCCGCGTGCACGCGCAGCACGGTGGGCATGGCGCTCAGCGCGAGTCCATCGACGAGCACCAATGCCCGCGACGGGATACCTGCGAGCACGCGGTCGGCGTCGAGCAGCGCGGCAGGGGTCGGATCGGGGAAGCTGGCGTCGAGCGGCTGCACGGTGACTTCCCAGCCCCGCGCACGCAGCTCGGCCACCATTCGTCGGTCGTAGACGTAGCCTCCGCTAGCGCTGCGGATATCCCCGGGAATCAGGAACTGCAGCGTGCGCCTCGTCATCTCCCAAATGCTAGCATCTGCCGCATGGAAGCTGCGGCATGCCGGCCTTCACGCTCGCGATAGCTCGACCGGAGCACCGCGGCCTGCTACGCAGCGCCCTCCTTGGACTGCTCGCGGTCGCGGCCGCCCTACTCGCCGCTGAGCTCCTCGGCGCGAGTCGACTGAAACTCAGCGCCGGCTTCATCCCGAAGAGCCTGCTCGTCTTCGGCGCCGGAGCGCTCTTGGTGCTGCGCGACTTGCCCGCGCACCATCCCTTTCCGACGCTCGGGCCCGCCAACACCGTGACCCTCGTGCGCGGTGGGCTGGTCGCCCTGCTGGCAGGGCTGATCGGTGAGCGGGCGCCCGGCGCGCCGACATTCGCCGTCGCCATCGCCGTCGCCGTCATCGTGCTGGACGGGGTCGATGGCTGGCTCGCGCGACGCACGGGAATGGCAAGCCGCTTCGGCGCGCGCTTCGACATGGAAACCGACGCCGTGCTCGTGGCGGTGCTGGCGCTGCTCGCCTGGCAGTTCGGGAAGGTCGCTGCCTGGGTCCTGCTATCGGGGCTGATGCGTTACCTGTTCCTCGCCGCGGGAGCCCTGATTCCGCTCCTGCGGCGTCCGGTTCCCTCGAGCTTGCGCGGCAAGAGCATTGCGGTCCTGCAGATCCTCGCTCTCATCGTGGCCATTGCTCCTTTCTCCTCCGTCGCGCTGGCGACCGCCGTCGCAGCGATCGCCCTCGGGTTGCTGACGGCATCCTTTCTGCTGGACGTCGTATGGTGGGTCCGACATGCGGACTCGGCTGGCGGGGAATAGCTAGTCAGCCGGCGCCGGCGCTGAGCCTGAGCCTGAGCCGCTGGGCGGCTTCGCGTCAAAGGCAGCGAGCAGCCACGGACCGAGCTCGCTCATCTTGCCGATCGCCGGGCCGCTCGGCGTGAGGCCAGGCTGGAAACCCTCGGCGCGCAGTGCCCGCAGAATCTCCGGTCGCGAGGCAATGACGTGCACCGGCACGTCCCACGGTACCCCTTCTCCGCTTACGCTGGAGGCGGGTTGATGATCCCCGAGGAGAATGACGAGGCAGTGCTCTCCCGGGCGGCTGCGGAGGAACCCGGCGAAGCTGTCGAAAAAATACTGCACGGCGGCGACATAGCTGCGGCCGAGATGGGTCCACTCCGGTGTCTGCGCCATCGCCGCGGTCAAGGGAGCGGCATCATAGGGGTGGGCGGAAAGCATCCGTGCCGTATCCGGTTGCAGCGGCGGAATCGGTCGAAACGGCATGTGGGTGCTGACGGTGGGAAAGAACACGAACAGCGGT
>JASHYG010000176.1 GCA_030043215.1 Gammaproteobacteria bacterium | reverse complement strand
GGGCAGCAGATCGTCTCCGCTCACCGTCAGCGCGAGGCCTCCCGATTCCGTCTGCACGAGACTGCCTCCGATGTGCAGATCGTGACCAAACCGAGCCTCGAGGAGCCGCGAGATCTCTCCGAGGGACACTCCCGTCTCCGGCACATCCACCCTTACGTCGTTGGACCAGGCATTCGACAAATTGCGCTTCTGTCCCGAAAGCGCAAGGCTGCGGGTCGCAGCCTGCAGCCGAGTAAGCTCGTTGAGGACGTCACTCGCGACCACGGTGCCGGTTACGCCCTGTGGCGCAAGCCCCGCGGGCGCATTGAAGGAATCGACGACGACGCTGTGGGAGGTGAAGGCGTCGTGCAGCATCACGCCGATGCCGGCCCCGATGACGATCACGACGAGCGCGACGATGACTTGGAAGGCGATCCGAAGGGTCTGGCCTATACGCTGGCCCCGCAGCAGCGAGCGTTGATGAGCGAGCTGCGCCAAGCGCAGCGCATGCTCATCCTCCAAATGGAGCCGCTGAGTCGCGAGAAGCCGAGTCTGCTCGTCCAGGAACGCCTCGGTCTTCCGGGCGACACCGGGGTCCTGGCGCGAGGCAATGGCAGCGATCGCGGCCGCGAACGCTTCGGCGCCCGCCGCGGTCTCGGGGGTGGCCGATTCGGACTTATCTTCCTCGCCGCCGAGAACGCCATCGAACAGATCGTCCGCCATCGCCGTACCCGACCCCGAGCGGTACGCTGTTCTTCAGCGCCCTCCGGGCGGCTACGATACGCGGGCGCTCTGGCGAGCGCAAACGCGAGCTCGTCCGAACGAGAGCGCACGAGTTCTCGTGCTCCCAGACGTTGTCTGCCTAGCGTCAGCGTCGTTGCTCGGACAACGACGTCCGTGTCGGACGACACATCGGACGTCCCGTCGGACCTCGCCAGCGAATGCGCGTACACGATTCGCCCACAGTGCGCATCTCGCCACGCTCGGGCTCGACGCCCGCCGTGGGCGGTTGTATTTTGAGCTGGTGATGAGTGCGCTGTCGGAGGCCGCCCGCAGGGCGTTGAAATCCATGGATCCCGCAAAGTATCAGTATCAAAGTGAGTTCGCCAGGCGCTACATCGCCCTGGGCAAGGCCGAGGGCAAGGCCGAGGGCAAGGCCGAAGGCAAGGAGGAGGGAAAGGTCGAGGGAAAGGCGGAGGGCCGTGCGGAAATCGTGGTGAAGCTGCTGGGTCTGCGCTTTGGTCCGTTGCCGGCGGAGGCGGAAGCGCGGATTCGCGCCGCGGGGCTCGAGGAGTTGGACGAGATCGCTGTGCGAGTGCTGACGGCCGGAACGCTCCACGAAGCTCTCGCCAAGTGAACTGTGATCGGTCGATGACGATCTGGAAGGGATGACCTCGCCGCCGCGCGCGGGCGTGCAGCACTGACCGGCGATGAGCCAGCTGGAGCGGCGAAGTCGCGTGGTCAGCGTCGTTTGCTCGCCGCGTCGCGAGCTTGCTTCAGTGCCGCCCAGTTCGGCGCGTACTTCAGCGCTTCATCATACTTGGCGAGCGCGTTGCTCCAATGACCCTGCTTCGCGAGCACGTCGCCCCAGGCTTTGAGAGGATCAGCCCAGTGCGGACCGCGCTGATTGGCGGCCTCAAGTTTGGCGATGGCGCCCGCGAGATCGCCGTGGCGGGCGAGCGCGATGCCCCAGGAGTAGTAGCCAGCGGGGAGGTCGGGGGCGAGCGCGACGGCCGCCGCGTACGCTTCCTGCGCGCCGGCCCAGTCTCCGCGATGGTCGAGGATGTCACCGCGGAAGCGCTGGCAGTCCACCAGGCGCCCGACACCGGGTCGGGCGAGAAACGCGTCGGCTTTGTCGGGATGGCCGGCCGCCTCCTCGATGGATGCGACTGCGCAGGTGAGACTGGTGAATTGCTCGAAATCGAAATCGGCCGCTGCACTGATCGCTTGCCATTCCGCTTCAGCTTCGGTCGTTTCGCCGAACGCTCCGGCTACCAGCGCGCGAACCCCGTGCAGTATGTCCGGGGAGACGCGCGCCGCCAGGGTCCGCAGTGTCAGGTCCGCGGCGGTACGATCGTGAAGCTCCGCTTCGGCGATTGCGATATAGGGGCTGTTCGAGCCTGTGGTTATCGATCCGATACCGCCGTTTGCCGCCGAATCGGCGATGGTCTCCCGGAGCGCTGCCTGAAAGTCGTGAGTCAAGAACACGTTCGATACGATGAGAGCCGGCTCGCCTCGGGCGACCAACTGGGGGAACTGGCGGCCCGCGGCGCGGCGTAAGGCTTGGCTCGTGCGCCAGGCCTCCTCCTCCTCGCCCGTCCCAATCAGATAGGCCTCGTCCAGGACGTAAGCCCACCAGAATTGTGGATCGAGCGCGATCGCCTCCCGATTCATCTGGAGAGCCTCGCGAATCTCGGTTGCGGAAGAGACACCGCTCGTCTGTGGGCAGACGCTCCAATCCGTGAGCAACGAGGCACGGCTCTGGTCGTCGGCGATGTCGTATATCGATTGTATGAACGAGACGGCCTCCGCACAGTGATTGGCTTCCACGAGATAGTGAACCCACAGCGCCGGCTGAAACTGCGAGTACACGTATTGCGCGGCGTCCACCACGAGCGTGTCCAGATCGCCGGCGCCGCCGGTGAAGGCCTTCGGTGCCAGGTTGTCGCCGCTCACGGTGAGCGCGAGACCGCCCGATGCGCTCTCCACGAGGCTGCCGCCGATGTGCAGGTCGTGTCCGAACCGGGCCCTCAGCAGCTGCGAGATCTCCCCGAGAGAGACTCCCGTCTCGGGCACGTCGACCCTCACCGCGTTCGACCAGCCGTTTGAAAGGCCGCGCTTCTGCTGGGCGAGGTCGCTGCTGCGCGTGGCTTGTTGCAGCCGCGTCAGCTCGTTCAACACGCCGCTCGCGACCACGGCGCCGGTCACCCCGCGCGAGGCGAGCCCTGCCGGGGCATCGAACGAGTCGATCACGACGCTGTGGGAGGTGAAAGCGTCGTGCAGCATCACGGCGATGCCGATTCCAATGACGATCACCACCAGGGCAATCACGATCTGGAAGGCGAGACGAATGGCCTGGCCCAGGCGCTGGCCGGTCAGCAGATGGGACTGATGCGCAAGGTGCGCGAGGCGCAGGGCATGCTCATCTTCGAGGTGCCGTGTTTGAACGTCGAGCAGGCGCGCCTGCTTGTCGAGAAAGGCCTCCGTCTTGCGGGCCACGCCGGGGTCTTGCCGCGAGGCGATGGCGGCGACCGCGGCCGCGAAGGCCTCGGCGCCTGCTGTCGCCTCCACGCCGGCTCGCGCCTCGGGCGCTTCACCCCCGGGGCTCTCGTCCTCGTTGCCGAGAACGCCGCCTAGCAAGCCTTCCGTCATCGCATG
>JASHYG010000175.1 GCA_030043215.1 Gammaproteobacteria bacterium | reverse complement strand
CGTAGGGGCGGTTCTCGGGCGGCACGGGATTCGCGTAGCAGAGCCAGAGCCGCGTGTTCTCGTGCGCGATGATGGTCGCGTTCGTCGTGCCGATCGGCTCGTTCGAGCCGGTCTGCTGCGGGTGCCAGTGCGTGTTGAACAGCGTGTGAACAGGCCCCGCGCCCGTCGCGTTGTGAATGCGATCGAGCAGCTCGTGCGACCGCTCGGGCAGGCCGCCGTCGACCAGCGCGAGCCCGTCGCCGTCCCGGGCGGCGATCACATTTCCGCCATCGCCGGTGAAAAGCATCAGGCTGTCGGTGAGCGTCTGCGACTCGATGGGGGAGCCCGTCTCCCGGGCCCGCGCGGGAGGGGAGAGCGCACCGAGCGATGCCGCGGCGGTGCCTCCGACCAGGGTCATGAGGAAACCCCTGCGATCTACGGAATGTGTCATTGTCGTCCTCGACTTGAGATAATGCGCGCAGGCGAACGTTGACCGATCGATACGATGCTTGGCAAGGTCTCGCGGGCCGCGAGATTATGTAGGCGGTACCGTTGGTAGCGTAGTGGGCGCATTTTATGACATGAGCGCCACAACCTGTGACGTTCCCGGAACGCGTATCGCGCAGGCGGCGTTATGATATTGCAATGCGTTGGGTCCGGCGCCATGAATAGGCTCGGACGGTGTAAGTCATTGGTGAGACGGGACTACTGATGCGCAATCCACACCTGATCCGGTATCTGCTTGCCGCTGCGGCGTGCGGCCTCACGCTGATCGCCTGGGGCGCCGAGGGGACGAGCCAACCCACGGGTGCCTCGGCGGCGACCAGCACCACCCCCGCCGTGAGCGCGTCGGGTGTTGCGGCGCACGCCTTGCCGCCCGGCGACGCGCAGCACTACTGGGGCTTCCTCAAGCAGTACTGCGAGAAGTGCCACAACACGGACGACTGGGCGGGGGGCATCGCCTGGGAGACCATGAGCCCGCAGAACATTCCCCAGGACGCGAAGACCTGGGAGATGGCCGTTCAGAAGCTGAGCGGCCGGCTGATGCCCCCTCCGGGGAACACCCAGCCCCCCCAGGCCGCGGTGGATCAATTCGTACACTGGATGTCGGGTGACCTCGACCAGGCGGCGGCGTCTCACCCTTACGCCGGCTCGGTCGCTCTGCACCGCCTCAACCGTGCGGAATACGCCCAGGCGGTCTGGGACCTGCTTCACGTGAAGGTCGACAGCGACCGCATGCTCCCGAAGGATGATGAGGCGGGCGGCTACGACGATATCGCCAACGTCCTGCAGGTCTCCTCGTCGTTCCTCAACCAGTACCTGTCGGCCGCGCGGCAGATCGCGATCGAGGCGGTCGGCAACCGGGATGCGGCGTCCGTCGGCACGCAATACCGCGCGCCCCCGACCTCGGGCACCCAGCTCTTCCACGAGACCGGCTTGCCCCTCGGCACGCGCGGCGGCTTCGAGGTCACGCACGACTTCCCGGCCGACGGCGATTACGAGCTCAACATCGCGAATCTCGCCGCTGCGCTCTGGGTGTTCAACCAGGAGTTCCAGAACCGGCTGGTCGCGACGCTCGATGGCAAGCAATTTTGGACGGGAGTGGTCGGCGGCGAGGAGCAGATCAAGGCGATCGACCAGAAGCAGGATCCCGCGGTCGACGCGATCAATGCGACGCTCAAGCACATTCGCTTCCATACCACGGCGGGGCCGCACACGGTCGCCGTGACGTTCATCGACCGGGACTTCGCCGAGTCCGAAGGCCGCCTGCAGATGCTCACGCTCGGCGATGCGCAGGACGAGGTGCTGCGGCTCGGATCCTTCGAGGTTCTGGGACCTCTCAAAGTGACCGGCATGAGCGAGACGCCGTCCCGGGAGAAGATCTTCAGCTGCATGCCGCAAACGGAGCAGCAGGAGGAGCCCTGCGCAGAGCAGATCCTCTCCGCCCTCGCCCGCGAGGCGTATCGGCGTCCGGTCACCTCGGCGGACTTGGATCCGCTGCTCGCCATCTATCGGGCGGGCCTCGCGCAGGGAGGCTTCGAGGAAGGTATCCGCAGAAGCATCACCGCGATCCTCGCGAGCCCGTTCTTCCTGTACCGGGCCGAGCCCACGCCGGCCGGCGTGAAGCCGGGCGAGAACTACCGCATCACCGATCTGGAGCTCGCCTCCCGGCTCTCGTTCTTCCTGTGGAACAGCGTGCCCGACCAGGAGCTGGTGACGCTCGCGACCGAGAACCGCTTGCACGACCCCGCGGTGCTCAAGACGGAGGTATATCGCATGCTGGGCGATCCGCGCGCGATGAGCCTCGCGTCGGACTTCGCGTTCCAGTGGCTCGACGTCGAGCGGCTCGAGGAGGTGAACCCCGATCCCAAGATCTTCCCGTACGTCGTCGATCCGCGCGACGACTTCCGCACCGAGCTCAAGCTGTTCGTCGACAGCATCTTCCGCGGGAACCAGAACGTCGTCGACCTGCTCACGGCCAACTACACGTTCGTGAACCAGCGCCTCGCGCTGCTGTACGGTATCAATGGTGTGCGGGGCGATCAGTTTCGCCGCGTGACCCTCGACCCCTCGCAGTCGGCCCGTTATGGGCTGCTCGGGAAGGGGGCCTTCCTCATGGGAACCTCCTATCCGACTCGCACGGCACCGGTGCTGCGCGGAGAGTGGATCCTCGACCATATCACGGGCACGCCGCCCGACCCGCCACCGCCCGGCGTGAAGATGAATCTCGCAGTCGCGGCGCCGACTGGCGCCGATGAGAAGGTCCTGACGGTTCGCGAGCAGATGGTCGTCCATCGCACCAACCCCAGCTGCAATGCCTGTCATGGAGTGCTCGATCCGCTGGGGCTTGCTTTTGAGAATTTCGATGCCGTCGGACGGTGGCGGACGAGAGACCGCATCACCAACACTCCGATCGACGCCTCGGGGGTTCTGCCGGGCGGCTTCAAGACGAATAGTCCGGATGATGTGCGGCGGATCCTGCTCAATCACCCGGCCCAGTTTGTGCAGACGCTCACCGAGAACCTGATGACGTATGCGATCGGCCGCACGCTCGACTACCGGGACATGCCGGAGATCCGGGCGATCGTCCGCGCGAACGCCAAGGACGGTTACCGATTCTGGCCGCTGGTGATGGAGATCGTGGAGAGCCCGCAGTTCCAGATGCGGTCCGCTCCGGCCGCGGCCGGCCCGACATCGGTCAAGACCGCCCAGTTGATTCCTTAAGATTCGGCAGGACGAAGACGAGGTAAGCAGACATGTTCATCACGACGAAGCACCTGTCCCGGCGCACCGTCTTAAGGGGCGTGGGCGCGACCGTGGGTCTTCCCCTGCTCGATGCCATGATTCCAGCCGGCACGGCGCTCGCGGCAACGGCAGCGAAGCCGATTCCCTACATGGCGTGCATCTACATTCCGCACGGCGCCGTACAGGACAACTGGCAGCCCAAGGCGACGGGCACGAGCTACGAGATGTCGCCGATCCTCAAGCCCCTCGAGCCCTTCCGTTCGCAGCTGACGATCGTGAGCGGCCTGAGGAACAAGGCCGCGGAGAGTCCGGCGCCGCATGCCATCACGCCGGGAACCTGGCTCACGGCAGTCCATCCCCCGCATCAGCAAGCGCCGGATGTGGGTCCTTCGGTGGACCAGGTCGCCGCGCGGGTCCTTTCGAAGTCCACGCCGCTGATCTCGCTCGAGGTCGCCGGCGAGGGCGGCGGCGGCGCGAGCGATCCGGACTTTGGAGCCAGCTACTCGGGAACCATTGCGTTCCGGACCGGCTCGCAACCCCTGCCGATGGCGCAAGACCCCCGCACGGTGTTCACCAATCTGTTTGGCGAGGGGAACAATGCGCAGGAGCGGGCGGCGATCCTGCAAGAGGATGGCAG
>JASHYG010000174.1 GCA_030043215.1 Gammaproteobacteria bacterium | reverse complement strand
ACGTGATCGTCGGCTCGAATCCCCGGCTCACCTTGTGCTCGCCCTGCGTGCCCGGCTCGAAACGCCGGATGCCGCGCTCGATGCAGAATTCGATGCCCTGGTGGTAGCAGGCCTCGAAGTGCAGGCTGTGGTAGTCCGCCTCGGCGCCCCAGTAGCGCCCGTAGAGCGCAGAGGGACTCCAGAAGAAGATGGCGGCCGCGACCGGCCTGCCGGAGCGCAGCGCGAGCTTCACCATCAGCCGATCGCCGAGCGTGCGCGCGATCTCGCCGAAGAAGGCCCGGGTGAGATAGGGCTCGTGACCGTGGCGGAGGAAGGTGTCGCGGTGAAAGGCGTAGACGCCGTCGAGCGTCCGGGGGTCGAGCGCGGAGCCGAGCCGGGTCTCGAACGCGATGCCGGCCTCGGCCACGCGGCGCCGCTCGCGGCGCGCTTTCTTGCGCTTCTCGGCGGTGAACGTCTCGAGGTACTGCTCGAAGCTCGTGTAGCCGCGATTGGTCCAGTGGAACTGGCAGTCGCGCCGCGTGAGCCACCGCGCGCGCTCGAGGGCGGCGCGGTCCGCGTCCTCGAGGAACAGGGTGTGGGCCGAGGAGAGCGCTGCCTCCCTCGCGTGAGCCTCGATCGCCGCGATGAGAGCCTGACGGGTGTGCGGGCCGTTCAGGTCTGCCCGTACGAGCAGCCGGCCACCGGTCGCCGGCGTGAACGGCACGGCGACGGTGAGTTTGGGGTAGTAGCGCTGCCCGAGCCGCGTGTACGCCTGGGCCCAGCTGAAATCGAAGACGAACTCCCCGTAGGAGTGCGACTTGACGAAGCCCGGCGCAGCGGCGGCCAAGCCGTGCGCGTCGCTCAGCGTGACGTAGAACGGTGTCCAGCCGGCCTCCGCGCCGACGCAGCCGGTGTGCTCGAGCGCGGCCAGGAATTCGTGGCGCAGGAATGGCACATCCGTGCCGTCGAGGCCGTTCCATTGCCCGCGATCGAGGTCGTCGATGCTGCGGACGACGCGAGCTTTCAGGTCACGAGACTCCACTGTCCAGGCTCTCGAGATAACGATCGGCGTCGAGGGCGGCCATGCAGCCCGAGCCGGCCGAGGTCACCGCTTGGCGATAGACATGATCGGCCACGTCCCCTGCGGCGAAGACCCCGCGGACGCTCGTCGCGGTGGCATCGCCCTCGAGCCCGCTCGTGACGAGGATATATCCATTGTGCATCGCGAGCTGGCCCTCGAAGATCCCGGTGTTCGGCGAGTGGCCGATCGCGATGAATACGCCCGTCACGGCGAGCCGGGTCGGATTCCCGTGCAGCGACCGCAGGGCGAGTCCGCTCACCCCGTTCCCGTCGCCGAGCACCTCATCGACCGTGTGATTCCACACGACCGAGACCTTGCCCGCGTGCTCTCGCTCGGTGAGCTGGCGCTGCAGGATCTTCTCGGCGCGCAGCTTGTCGCGCCGGTGCACGAGTGTCACGTGCTCCGCGATGTTCGTGAGATAGAGCGCCTCCTCGACGGCGGTGTTGCCGCCTCCGACGACGGCCACCCGCTGGCCGCGAAAGAAAAATCCGTCGCACGTGGCGCAGGCCGAGACGCCGCGGCCGCGGTAGTGCTCCTCGGAGGGCAGGCCGAGATATTTCGCCGTCGCGCCGGTCGCGATGATGAGCGCATCGCAAGTATAGCGGGTGTCGTCGCCCAGGAGCTCGAACGGCCGCTCCGCGAGCCTCACCGACCGGATGTGGTCGTTGACGACCTGGGTGTCGAATCGCCTGGCGTGATGGAGCATCCTCTCCATCAGCGCCGGACCCTTGAGCCCCTCGACATCGCCCGGCCAGTTGTCCACGTCGGTGGTCGTCATGAGCTGGCCGCCCTGCTCGACGCCGGTGATGAGGAGCGGGGCGCGGTTGGCGCGCGCGGCGTAAACCGCTGCGGTATAGCCTGCGGGGCCGGAGCCCAGGATGATCAGTCGGCTGTGCAAGGACTTCGCCATGTATAATGAATCTCCAGAACTGCTGCGCACCTCAAGGGAGTCGCGGAGCGCCTGCGTCGATACTATCGCGGGCCGGGAGCTGCAATGAAGCGGCGAGCGCTTGGGCCCGGTGCGGGATCGGGAGAGCGGTAATTTTGACCGAGTCGACTGCGCGGGGCCCCGCGCGCTTCACCGAAGCCGTGAGCCGTGGACTGCGCGAGAGCGCGGCCATCGCGCTCGTGGTCCTGGCGCTCGTGCTGTTCACCGCCCTCGCCACCTACAGCGCGGACGATCCGGGGTTCTCCTCGACGGGCGCCGGACCGGGACCCGTGCACAACCGCATCGGAACGGTCGGGGCCTTCGTCGCGGACGTGCTGTTCTACCTCTTCGGCCGGCCCGCCTTTCTCTTTCCGCTCATGATCGCCGTCGCCGGCTGGATCCTCTTTCGCAACCGCAACCGGACCGAGCGGGCCTCCCGGGCCAACACCGCCGTCCGCGTGGGTGGGTTCGTATTGCTGCTGCTCGCGAGCTCGGGGCTCACGACTCTGCACTGGGACGCGGGCTCGCTGCGGGAGACCGCGGGGGGCGTGGTGGGCATCGAGGTGGGGCAGGGCCTGAAAGACGGCCTCGACGTTCTCGGCGCGACCCTGCTCCTGATCGCCGCGTGGATGGCCGGCGTGTCCGTTGCCTTTGGCGTCTCGTGGCTCACGATCATGGACCGGATGGGGGCTGCCGCGTGGGCCGGCGTCGGCTGGGTGCGCGCCCGCTCCTCCACCGCGCGCGACATGGCCGAGGGCCGGGAGCGGCGCCAGGCGCGCAAGGAGACGTTGCAGTTCGAGCAGACGAAGGCCGCCGCGCGCCAGCCGCCGCGGATCGAGCCTCCTGCGGCCGTGGTGGAGCCGAGCGAGCGCGTCGAGAAGGAGCGCCAGGTCCCGCTCTTCGAGGCACCGAAGTCGAGCGAGCTGCCCCCCTTGAAGCTCCTGGATGATCCTGCCGCGCAGGAGCCCTCGTACTCGGCCGAGGCGCTCGATGCCATGTCGCGCCTCGTGGAGATCAAGCTGCGGGACTTCGGGGTGGACGCGGAGGTGGTGGCCGTCCAGCCCGGACCGGTGGTCACCCGGTTCGAGCTGCGCCCCGCCCCGGGGGTCAAGGCGAGCCAGATCACCGGCCTCGCGAAGGACCTCGCACGGTCGCTCTCGGTCATGAGCGTCCGCGTCGTGGAGGTCATCCCCGGCAAGTCGGTGATGGGCCTCGAGATCGCCAACGAGAAGCGCGAGCTCGTGACGCTCGGGGAGATCATCCGCTCGAAGGCCTACGACGAGATGGCGACGCCCCTCGCCCTGGCGCTCGGCAAGGATATCGGCGGCCAGCCGGTCGTCGCGGACCTCGCGCGCATGCCCCATCTGCTCATTGCCGGCACGACCGGATCGGGCAAGTCGGTCGCGATCAATGCCATGGTGCTCTCGCTCCTCTACAAATCCACGGCCCAGCACGTGCGCCTCATCATGATCGACCCCAAGATGCTCGAGCTGTCGGTGTACGAGGGCATCCCCCACCTCCTCGCGCCCGTCGTGACCGACATGAAGCAGGCGGCGAACGCGCTGCGCTGGTGCGTCGCCGAGATGGACCGGCGTTACCGGCTCATGGCGGCGCTCGGGGTGCGCAACATCGGCGGATTCAACCGTCACGTCGAGGATGCGATCGATCGAGGCAAGCCGATCCGCGACCCGGTGCTCATGCAGGAGGCGGCGAACGACCCCTCGATCGATCAGTCGCAGATCCCGGATCTCACCCCGCTGCCCTACGTCGTCGTGATCATCGACGAGCTCGCCGATCTCATGATGCTCGTCGGGAAGAAGGTGGAGGAGCTCATTGCCCGGCTCGCCCAGAAGGCGCGCGCATCCGGCATCCATCTCGTGCTGGCGACGCAGCGGCCCTCCGTGGACGTGATCACCGGGCTCATCAAGGCAAACATCTCCTGCCGCATCGCCTTCCAGGTCTCCGCCAAGGTCGACTCCCGCACCATCCTCGATCAGATGGGCGCGGAGACGCTCCTCGGCCACGGCGACATGCTCTACCTCACGGCGGGAACCTCGATGCCGCAGCGGGTGCACGGAGCATTCGTCTCCGACCAGGAGGTGCACCGCGTCGTCGATGCCCTGAGGAAAGGCAACGTGGCGGCGGTCTATGTCGATGAGGTTCTCTCGGGCCCCAGCGCTCCCATTCCGGGGTTGGCCGGGGAGGAGGACGAGGAGGGTATGGCGGATGGCGGCGATGCGGAGCAGGACGCCCTGTACGACGAAGCGGTGAGGATCGTCACGCAGGAGCGCAAACCCTCCATCTCTTATGTGCAGCGCCGGCTCAAGATCGGCTACAACCGAGCCGCGCGCCTGCTCGAGGCGATGGAGACCGCCGGCATCGTCGGCCCTCTGCAGTCGAACGGCGCGCGCGAGGTTCTGGCGCCGCCTCCACCGGACTGATCGCGCATGGCTCGCGCAAGCTTTCTCCCGAGCACCGCCTGGCTGGCGGCGCTGACTGCCGTCGCGCTGGAGCTGGGCGCCGCTGGAGCGCCGGTGCAGGCGACCGCCGGCGGGGCCGCACAGGTTGCCGCGAGTCCGGCCCCGCTCGATCGATTCCTCGATGGCCTGCACTCGCTGCGGACTCACTTCACCCAGATCGTCACGCGCGCGCATGGCCAGATCGTGTCGCAGGCGAGCGGCGAGCTCATCGTGCTGCGGCCCGGCAAGTTCCGCTGGGAGATTCATCCCGCGGGCTCGACCGGCGCCGGGCAGTTGCTCGTCGCCGACGGCCGCAACCTCTGGTTCTACGACGCCGATCTGCAGCAGGTGACCGTCCGGCCGCAGAGCGCAGCGCTCACAGCGACGCCGGCGATGCTGCTGTCCGGCGGCGCGGACGTCCTCGGCGCCTTCGAGGTGAGCGGAGCCGGCGAGAAGGACGGCCTCGTGTGGGTGAGCGTGGTCCCGAAGGCGGCCGACGCCGACTTCAAGACCGCGCGACTCGGCTTCTCCGGCAATGAGCTCGCGCGCATGATTCTCGAGGACAAGCTCGGGCAGACTGCGACGCTCAGCTTCACAGCCGCCGAGCGCAATGTGTCGGTCGCTCCGTCCGAGGTCAGCTTCACCCCGCCCGCCGGCACCGACGTGATAGGAACGCCCCAGAAATGAGTTCGCGCAAGTCGACCCTACCCTCACAGGACACCACCGTTGTCGCGTCGGAAGCGTTCGGTCCGGCGCCGCCCCTCAGATGGAGTGGACTGTGGTGGGCCTTGGGCTGGGCGCTGGTGCTATTCATCACCTATTCCACGCTGGCGCCGGAGAAGTACGTCCCGAACCTGCACCTGTGGGACAAGCTCGAGCACGCAGGCGCCTTCTTCGGCATGACGTTCTGGTTCGCGGCTCTCATCCGCCGCCGCCGCTATCCGGTGCTCGGCCTGTGGATGCTCTTGTTCGGCGGCGCCATCGAGATCGCCCAGGGTGTGATGGGCCTCGGCCGCGACATGGATATCCACGACTGGTACGCGGACGCCATCGGCATCGGCGTCGCGCTCTTGCTCGCCTATGCGGGACTCGGGGAGTGGCTGCTGCACGCCGAGCGGTTCCTCGGGCTCGAACGCAAGCCCCGTTGAGCCCCCTCGAGCCCGCATGAATCGCTTGACCCCCCGTGAATCCCGTGAGCGCTCGTGAGCTCTCCGCTCGCGACCGCCTGCGCCCGCTCGCGGATCGGATGCGGCCGCGTACGCTCGCGGAGTTCGTCGGCCAGAGGCATCTGCTCGCGCCGGGCAAGCCGCTGCGCGAGGCGATCGAGCGCGGCCAGCTGCACTCGATGGTGCTCTGGGGTCCTCCCGGCACGGGCAAGACCACGCTCGCACGGTTGATTGCCCGGCGGGCGGAGGCGGAGTTCATCGCGCTCTCCGCCGTCGTCGCCGGCGTGAAGGACATCCGGGCCGCAGTGGATCACGCCCGGGCCGCGCGCAGCGCGAGTGGACGGCCGACCGTGCTGTTCCTCGACGAGGTGCACCGCTTCAACAAGGCGCAACAGGACACGTTCTTGCCCTTCCTCGAGGACGGCACGCTCACCTTCATCGGCGCCACGACCGAGAACCCCTCGTTCGAGGTCGTGAGCGC
>JASHYG010000173.1 GCA_030043215.1 Gammaproteobacteria bacterium | reverse complement strand
GAGCTGCAGTCGCATCCCTACCTGCTCGTGATCCCCTCCATCTTCCTGACGGTGGTGATCTGCTGCCTCAGTTACCTGGGCGACGGACTGCGCGATGCCCTCGATCCGCGCGAGCAGCGCTAGATGAGCGACGCGCCGCTGCTCACCGTTCGAGACCTGAGCGTCGGCTATCCCGGGGAGTCGGGCATGGTGCGCGTCGTCGACAGCGTGAGCCTCGACCTCGCGCCCGGTGAGTTTCTCGGCATCGTGGGCGAGTCGGGATCCGGCAAGACGCAGCTGCTGCTCAGCCTGCTCGGCCTCAACGGTCCGCATGCGCGGCTCGTCGGCAGCGCACGCTACCGTGGGGAAGAGCTGATCGGCGCCCCGGAGCGCAGGCTCGCGCGCGTACGCGGTGCGCGCATCGGAATGATCTTCCAGGACCCGATGACCGCACTCAACCCGTACCTCACCATCGGCACGCAGCTCACCGAGGGCGTCAGGCATCACCAGGGGCTCGGCCGGCGCGCTGCGCGGCGCCGGGCGCTCGAGCTGCTCGATGCGGTGCACGTGCCCGAGCCGGAGCAGCGTCTCGCCCAGCACCCTCACGAGCTCTCCGGGGGCATGCGCCAGCGGATCGTCATCGCGATGGCGCTCATCTGCGAGCCGGATCTCTTGCTCGCCGATGAGCCGACCACGGCGCTCGATGTGACCGTGCAAGCCCAGATCCTCACCCTGCTGCGCGAGCTGCGCGCCCGCACCCGGGCGGCGCTCATCCTGGTCACCCACGATCTCGCGGTGATCGCCGAGGTCGCCGACCGCGTCGCGGTGATGTACGCCGGACGCATCGTCAAGCAGGCCGGCGTCGAGCGGCTGTTCACGCACGCGAGGCATCCGTACACGGAGGGGCTCCGCCGCTCCATCGTCGAGCTCACCGGCCCGCTGCCGGCGCGGCTCGCGAAAATCGCCGGAAACCCGCCCGATCCCGCAGCGCTGCCAACGGGCTGCGCGTTCGCGCCGCGCTGCCATTACGCCTTCGATCGCTGCCGCGTGGAGCGACCGGCGCTCGCGGAAGTCGCGCCCGAACATGCTCGCGCGTGCTTCTACGAAGGCCCCCTGGGACGGGACGACCCATGACCGAGCCGGTGGTGCAGGTGGAGAGCCTTTCCGTGCGTTTTGCGGTCGGCGGCCGCTGGCTGCAGGCGGTGGATGGCGTGAGCTTCACGATCGGCCGCGCCGAGACTCTCGGGATCGTCGGCGAATCCGGCAGCGGCAAATCGACGATCGCGCAAGCCGTTCTGCGTCTGGTGCCGGCAAGCGGCGGCAGGGTCTCCTTTCGGGGCGCGGACCTGCTCACGCTCGAGCGCAAGGCTCTCCGCGCCGCGCGCGAGCGCCTGCAGATCATCTTCCAGGATCCGCTCGCCTCCCTCGATCCGAGCATGACCGTCGGCGAGATCATCGAAGAGCCGCTGCGGGAGCACCGTCCCGGACTCACGTCCAGCGAGCGCCGCGACCGGACGCTCTCGATGATGGGGCGCGTCGGGCTATTGCCCGCCCACCTCCACCGCTATCCGCACGAGTTCTCCGGCGGACAGGCGCAGCGCATCGGCATCGCCCGTGCGCTCATGCTCGACCCAGAGCTGCTCGTGTGCGATGAGCCCCTCTCGGCCCTCGACGTGTCGATCCGGGCGCAGGTCGCAACCCTGCTCAAGGATCTGCAGCAGCAGCTCCAGATCGCCATCCTCTTCATCGCGCACGACCTATCGGCCGTGCGCTTCTCGTGCGACCGAGTCCTGGTGCTCTATCTCGGCCGGATGATGGAGATCGCGTCGCGTGATGCGCTCTTCGGCAACCCCCGCCACCCCTACACGTGCGCGTTGATGCAATCGGTGCCGATCCCGGATCCGGTGCGCGCCCGCGCGCAGCGCGCGGCGCCGCTCGGCGGTGAGATTCCCTCCCCGCTCGCCCCGCCGAGCGGATGCGTGTTCCGCACGCGCTGTCCGCTCGCCGTGCCACGCTGCGAGCACGAGAGACCCGCTCTGCGCCAGGTCGGCGATAGCCTGGTCGCGTGCCATCGCGCCGAGGACATCCGCCTCGGAGATGCATCGAATCGTACGGCCACCTAGATGCCGAGGCGGGCGGCGAGAATCCGACAGCGTGCCTACTCGGCTCCCGGCCCGGCCGCCTGCTGCGGCTCGTCTTCGCTCCGGTGCCAGGTGGGATCGGGGTCGTAGGCCTTCAGGGCTCGCGCGAGGACGCCGGTCCTTCTGCCGAGATCCTTCTCGTACACGACTCCGTCCGCGCTCACGATGAACGTCATGACGCCGGACGATCGATATTCCGCCGGATAGGCCACGAACGCGAAGCCTCCGGTCATCTTGTCGCCGGCCAGATAGCTTCTCGCGCCGCCCGGAGCGCTGCTCGCCTGGGCCGTGAGCACGTGGAAGTAGTAGCCCCGGTAAGCGGTCGGACCGCTGCGGCTCCTCACATAGCCTTCCGCAACCGCCGACGCGACGAGCGGCCCGATCGGGCTCTGCGGCTCGCCGGCGGCCGCCTTCCAGTAAAGACCGTTGTGCGCGCCTCCGCTGCTGAAGATCCTCCGGGCGTACTCCTCGCCGTGCGTAGAGTAGTACTCCTTCTCGGCCGCCACGAGCGCCCCGCAGACGCGAATCGCCGATATCTCGTTCCGTCCGATGCGCCGGTACAAGATCTCCCGCTCGCCCGCGTCGGTGTCGAAGTACCACGAGCGGCCCGCCTGCACGATCGGGATGGGCATTGGCCAGTTCGCGGCCCCGACATACAGAGTCATCGTGCCGTCCGGCTCCTTCGTGAGCCGATGCATCTCATCGTATCGCTTCACGAAATTGGCGCGGTTGTCGGCGTCCTCCGTGGCATCTCCGGAGGAGACGATTCGCTTGCCGTCCGGCCCGAGGATATCGAGTATCGCCTGCTCGTCGCTGCTGCGCACCGCCGTGAAGAGGGCCGATGCCGCGGCGGCCGGCGATGCGAATGTCTTCTGTCCCGGCTGCTGCGCCAGCGCATGGCCGGCAGGAGCTCCCGCCAGCACAGCCGCGACGGCGGTCAATTTGAGAAGATGGGCTCGCCTCATACCGCTGCTCTCCATTTCCGAGTCCGTGGGGCCGGTCCGAAGCATGGCGGGGGGGGCTACCGCCGCCCGCCGCCTCCACCAAATCCGCCGCCGCCTCGAAAGCCTCCACCACCGCCAAACGCTCCGCCGCCGAAGCTCGCGCGCCCGCGAGCCTCGAAGCCTCGGGTGTCCCCGCCATGGGTGTAGTCGCTGAAGGCGCCGGAGCGCATTCCGGCCTGTCCACGCGGCTCGGCATATCCTCGGGCCGCCCGGTCATCTCCGTTGAAAGGCCTCGGCATTGCGCCCGCCCGTCCGCCGAACGGCTCGCCCCCCACGCTCCGGCCACCCGATGGGCCGCGTGCGCCGAAGCCTCGATAGAACTCGCCTCGGTTGAAGAACGTCACGCTGCGGGAGACGTATCGCCCGCCGCCGAAGCTCACGAAGCGACCGTTCCAGTTGCATCCCCAATGAGGCCAGCCCCACGCGAAACCGGCGAGAAAGCCGACGGGAATGCCGACTCCGAAGGAAAGGTACGGACCGGCGAACCAGATTCCAGGGTACGCATACCACCCCGGCCACGGCAGCAGGGGAGCTCCGTAAACCGACCAGGGATCGTACGCGGGGACGTAGATCACATCGGCGCTCACCGGATCGATCTCGATATCCGGGCCTTGCTCGGCGACGGCTTGCTGGGGAGTGCTGAGCAGATTACCGGCTGCCTGCGCGCGCTGGCGCATCACCTGCACGGCAGCCATCACGTCCTGTGGCTGGTTGTAGTAGGCGTCGCCGAGAGAGGACGTCCAGGAAAGATTCCTGTCCATGTTGCCGAGCACCGGCGGGAACGCGGTGAGCGCCTTGACGCTCGCGTCCCAGGGCTGCTGGTCCACCGCCTGGGCGAGCGCCTCCCCCGTCAGGCCACCCTGCGCTTGCAGCCACCGGTCGGCCTCGACGACCTGCTCGGGATAGGTGGACGCAGCGAGGATCTCCGCGACGAGCGAATCCGGATACAGCGCAATCGGCGCGACGAGCTGCTGCAGCTCAACGGCCGACTCGGGAACGTAGGTGGGCATCGGTGGAGCCTGCGCGAAGAGGCTCCGCGGCCCGGCCGCGAGCACGAGAGCGGCCGAGAGCACCCAGCTGCAAAGCCGCATGTCCCGCCGCAACCTGCCGAATGGCGCCTGCTCGGAGATATCCATGATTTCGAAGCTCCTCTTCCCCTTGAACGCTCGAGGCCTCGAATAGTTTCAAAGATGCGTGAAACGGGGCAAGCCACGAGCGTCCATTATCGGGCTATACGGGCGAGACGCCAAATTCTCGCACCAAGCGTCCGGTTCCGCCGGCGCTCCGGATCGCTTAGAGTGCGCGAGCCATCGGCCCGTTCCGCCGATGATGAGGATCCCATCATGAAGCTCGCCGCCAAGATGCTCTGGGTTTCCGTCACGGCCTGTGCGCTCGCCGCGCCCGCGAGTCGCGCCATGGATCTGCAGCTCAAGGGCAAGACGGCGCTCGTCACGGGCAGCACGGCGGGAATCGGTTACGCCACCGCCAGAGTGCTCCTCAGCGAAGGCGCGACGGTCATCATCAACGCTCGTACGCAGGCGGCTGTCGATCGGGCGGCGGCGACGCTCGAGACCGCCACCGGGCACGCGCCCCTCGAGTTCGCGGGCGACATGAGCAAGGCTCAAGACATCGCGCGCCTGGTCAAGACTTTTCCGCGCGTCGACATCCTCGTGAACAACGTCGGCCGATTCGTTCCGAAGCCGTTCGAGCAGACGACGGACCAAGACTGGTTCGACACGTTCGAGCTCAACGTGATGTCGGGCGTGCGCCTCTCCCGTGCCTATCTGCCGGGAATGAGGGCGCGCAACTGGGGCCGCATCATCTTCATCTCGAGCGAAAGCGCGCTGCAGATTCCGGTCGCAAGCGTCCAGTACGGCATGAGCAAGGCGGCCGAGATCGCCGTCGCGCGCGGGCTCGCGGAGAGCGTCGCGCGGACGGGGATCACGGTGAACAGCATCCTGCCCGGCCCCACTCAGGACCCGAGTGCCGCGGCGGACTTTGCCAAGCGGTTCGGCGAGCAGCGTGTCGCGCAGATGGAGGCGAACTTCTTCAAGACGCAGCGCCCCACCTCGCTCATTCAGAGATTCGAGAGGCCGGATGAGACCGCCACGCTGGTCGCCTACGTGGCGAGTCCCCTGTCGTCCGGCACGACAGGCGCCGCCCTCCGCGTGGACGGCGGCGTCGTCAAGAGCGCGTTCTGACCGAATCCTGGCCCGGCGCCGGGCCGTGTCTCACTGCTGGGGCGGCGGCGCTGCAGGCGGCCGTCTCTGCGGCAGCTTGGCGAGCGCGTCCTTGCACCCCTGGCTCACCTTGTCGCTGTTGCTGCGCAGGCAAGCGAACACTTCGCGGCCTTGCTTGTCCGCGCAGTAGGTCTTGGTGTCCGAATCGCAGGCCGTTCTCACGGCCTGGACGGCAGCGCGAAAATCCGGTGACGGTGCCTGGGCTCGAGCGGAGATGCAGAAGCCGGCCAGCAGCGAAGCTGCGGCCGCAAGAGATGCAAGCGAATGGAGTTTCATCGTTTCCCCCTGGTTGTGTTGCCTTGAGACCTCGAGGAAGCGGCGGAGCTCACAGGGCAAGCCTGCGAGCCCAAATCGCACCACTCCCGCTCATATTGTAGCGATCCCCACGCGGCGCAACGGAACTATTCGCGCGCATCCCCTCGGTGCAAGGAGCCGGCCGCGAGCGCCGCGGGCCGTGAATCGGGTCGGCGAATCGAGACAGCAAGATATTCTGAAACGATTTGCAACGATCCCGCCCACATCTCGGCCGGGACCAGAGCGACAGCACCAGGGACGCACCGCAGAGGCTGAAATTCGCGTCGCTCGACCGCTCAGGCGGCGAGCAATGGCCACTGTATGAACATTCCGTGAATCGAGGGAACACTAATGTCAAGTGGCCCTCTAACACGATAGCTCGACGCCGATGACCGGCGAAGGGTGCACGCGCGTGCTACGGCTGAGACGCAGTTACCGGTGCTGGAGGGATGCCACCTGGTGTAATGGCCTGGCATTTTTCGGGCGCAGTCAGCTCGAACATCCCCCTCTGCATGGATACCTGCGGTCGCCGGAGCGACCGACGATAGCGCTGGCGCCCGAGCATTGTGGGATGTCGTGATCAACCAATCGTAAACATGGCACTTGAGAGGACCTGAGACATATGAAACGGGTTAATGCTTTCGTTGTGGCAGCCGTCGGATGCACGGCGTTTCTCGCCGGCGTCGCCTTTGCCGCCGACAATGGCAGCGCGGCACCTAGCGATGCCCAGATCACCCAGCGGGTGATGGGCAAGCTCTCGGTGGATGACCCCCAGATGGTGCGATACATTCAAGTGTCGACCAAGGATGGCGTTGTCACGCTGAGCGGACTGGCCCTCAACGGCCTGGACGAAGCCAAGGCGCTGAAAGACGCATCGAGCGTCGAGGGCGTCGTCAAAGTCGAGAATCGCCTGTCCCTCGACCAGTGACGCGGTAGGACCAGTGACGCGATAGCGCCTGCCGGGCGGTCTCGGCCGCTCGGCAGCGCTTGCGCGCCACCGTTGCCGACCGTTCCCCCCCACGGATCCGATCCCGGAATCGGAGTATCCTCACGCCGCGATGGGGGGAACCCAAAGACTGCTCCGCTCGATCGGGCGCGAGCCTCGATACGTTTCGGCGTACGGGCTCGCGCGGGTCAACCGTGTCCTGAAGGTTTGTGCGGCCGCCTGCACCGCCCTGGCCCTCGGGGTGGGTACGGCCGGCGCGCAGACCGTTCATCTCTCGCTCTGGCCGGCAACCGCTCCGACGGCTCCCATCGATCCGAGGGTCGAGGAGCGCGTCGACCGGCTGCTCGCGACCATGACCTGGGAGGAGAAGGTCGGCCAGCTGGTCCAGGCGGACATCGGCAGCATCACTCCCGACGAGCTGCGCCGTTACAAGCTCGGCTCGATCCTCGCCGGTGGCAGCAGCGCACCGGACCGCAACGTCCGCTCCCCCGCCGCAAGGTGGCTCGCGCTCGCCGAGACCTACTATCGCGCATCGGTCGCGGGGGCATCGCCGCTCCATCCCGCGATCCCGATCCTCTTCGGAATCGACGCGGTGCATGGCGACGGACACATCCCGGGCGCCACGATCTTCCCGCACAACATCGGGCTCGGTGCCGCGCACGATCCACAGCTCATCGAGCAGATTGGGGAGGCGACCGCCGAGGAGGTGGCGGTGACGGGCCTCGACTGGACCTTCGCGCCGACGATCGCCGTGGTGCGCGACGTCCGCTGGGGACGCACCTACGAGAGCTACTCCGAGGATCCCGCGCTGGTCGCGGCGTACGCGCCCGCCATGGTCTCGGGGCTTCAGGGACGGGCCGGCACGCCGTCATTCATGGCCCCCGGACACATCATCGCCACCGTCAAGCACTTCCTCGGCGACGGCGGCACCTTCGAAGGCCATGACCAGGGCG
>JASHYG010000172.1 GCA_030043215.1 Gammaproteobacteria bacterium | reverse complement strand
GCGATGCGCTCGAGCAGCCGCGCCTTGTTCACCTGGTACGGGAGCTCGGTGACGATGATCGACTGGCGCCCCTTGCCGTCGAGGTCCTCGACCGAGCTGCGGGCGCGGATGGAGAGCCGCCCGCGGCCCGTGCGATAGGCCGTTGCGATCTCCTGGGCGCCATTGATGATGCCGGCCGTCGGGAAGTCGGGCCCGGGAATGTGGCGCATCAGCTCGATGAGCGGGAGCGAGGGATCGTCGAGCAGCGCGAGGCAGCCGTTCACGACCTCCGTGAGATTGTGCGGCGGGATGTTCGTCGCCATCCCGACGGCGATGCCGGCCTGGCCGTTCACGAGCAGGTTCGGCACGCGCGTCGGCAGCACCGAAGGCTCCGTCTCCGATTCGTCGTAGTTCGGCGCGAAGTCGACGGTCTCCTTGTCGATGTCCGCGAGCAGCTCGTGCGCGAGGCGCGACATCCGCACCTCGGTGTAGCGCATGGCCGCCGGCGCATCCCCATCGACGGAGCCGAAATTGCCCTGCCCGTCGATGAGCACGTAGCGCATGGAGAAGGGCTGTGCCATGCGCACGATGGTGTCGTACACGGCGGTGTCGCCGTGCGGGTGGTACTTGCCGATCACATCTCCCACGACGCGAGCCGATTTCTTGTAGGGCTTGTTGAAGTCGTTGCCGAGCTCCCGCATGGCGTGGAGCACGCGCCGGTGCACCGGCTTCAATCCGTCGCGTACGTCGGGCAACGCGCGCCCGACGATGACGCTCATCGCATAGTCGAGATACGACTGGCGCATCTCATCTTCGAGGTTGACGGGCAGGATCTCGCGTGCGATTTCGGTCATGCCATGAAAGCCGCGGCAGGCCTGACAGGGCCTGAAATAAAGGGGAAAGTTTACCACATCGAGGCGCGCGAATCCCTGCGCCGGCCCTGGGCCGCGCCGTATACTTGGGCGAGTGAGGCCTGCGGCCGAACGAGATCCGCGCGATGCCGAGCACCACCCCGCAATCCGCCGACCTGCTGATCGAGGCCCGCTGGGTGCTGCCCATTGCGCCGGATGCGGCCGCGCTCGCGCACCATGCTGTTGCCATCGGGGAGGGACGCATCCTCGCCGTCGGCCCGGCGGCGGAGCTCGCCGCGCGCTTCGTGGCGCGCGAGCGCATCACGCGTCCGGCCCACGCGCTGCTGCCCGGGCTCGTGAATGCTCACACCCGCGCCGGCAGGACCCTTCTGCGCGGCCGCCCGGCGCGCACGTCGCGGCCGAGCGACGCGAGCTGGACGAGCGCCGAGCTGGTGCGCGACAGCGCGCGGCTGGCCGTCGCCGAGATGCTGCTCGGCGGCATCACCTCATTTGCGACGCGCGATCTGTACCCCGAGGAGGTGGCACGCGTCGCGGCGGCCGCGCGCATGCGCGCGAGTATCGGCCTGCCCGTCGCCGAGGTCCCGACGGCCTGGGCGGAGAGCCTGACGGGCCACCTCGCCAAAGCGGAGCGGCTCTGGGATGACTACCCATCCGATCCCTGGGTGCGCTTTCACTTCGCGCCCGATGCGGCGCATCTGCTGAGCGATGCGGCGCTCGCGCGAGTCCGCACGGTCGCCGACGAGCTCGACGCGCGCCTCACCCTCCCCGTTCACGAGACCGAGCGCGAGATTCGCGATGGCGTCGCGCGCCATTCGATGAGCCCGATCAGGCGGCTCGAGGCGCTCGGCCTGCTGCGTCCGGGCTTCGTCGCCCTGCACCTGAGCCGCCTCGAGCAGGCGGAGCTCGAGCTGCTCGCGCGCACCGGCATCTCGGCCGTCGCGTGCCCCCAGGCGACTCTGCGCCGCGGGCTCGGGCTCTGCCGCCTCACCGAGCTGCTCGACCATGGGATCGATGTCGCGCTCGGCACCGGCAGCCCGACGGCGGCGTTCGCGCTGGATGTGCTCGCCGAGGCGCGCGCGGCGAGCCTCGCCGCGAGCAGCCTCGAAGGAATGCACGATGCGCTCGGGGCGGAGCGTGCGCTCGCGCTTGCGACGCTTGGGGGCGCCGCGGCGCTCGGCCTGAGGACCGTGGTGGGCTCGATCGAGCCCGGCAAGGCCGCCGACCTCATCGCGATCGACCTGAGCTCGATCGCCTGCCGGCCGGCAGGCTCTCCCGCCGAGGCGATCCTCTTTGCGGCCAGCCGCGACCGTGTGAGCGACGTATGGATCAACGGGAGCCCGCGGGTCGCGCACGGCCGGTTGCTCGCGCTCGACGAGCAGGAGCTGGTCGCCATCGCCCAGCGCTGGGAGGAGCGGCTGTCATGAGCGCCACCCCGCCCGACGCGCCCGACCCGCCGCAGGCATCGAACGTCGATCGAGGCGAGCTCGGCAAGTTCGAGGCGCTCGCGCACCGCTTCTGGGATCCGGACGGAGAGTTCCGTCCTCTGCACCGGCTCAATCCCGTCCGCGCGCAGTTCGTCGCCGACCGCGCGCGCTTGACAGGCGCTCGCGTACTCGATGTCGGCTGCGGCGGCGGACTGCTCGCGGAGAGCCTGTGCCGCGCCGGCGGGACGGTCACCGCGATCGACCTCGCGCCGGGAATGATCGACGCCGCGCGCCTGCATGCTGCCGAGGGCAATCTCACGATCGATTACCGCACAGTGAGCGCGGAGTCGGTGGCTCGAGGGGAGCCACGATCCTTCGACGTGATCACCTGCATGGAGATGCTCGAGCATGTGCCCGATCCCGCGGCGATGCTCGCCACTCTCGCCGAGCTCACCCGGCCCGGCGGCCACGTATTCATCTCGACGATCCACCGGAACCTCCGATCGTTCCTCTCCGCCATCGTCGCGGCAGAGTACGTGCTCGGGCTGCTGCCGCGCGGCACGCACCAGTACGAGAGGCTCATCCGTCCCTCCGAGCTCGCGCGCTGGGGCCGGACGGCGGGACTCTCCCTGCTCGAGATTGCAGGCCTCGACTTCGATCCCTTCACCGGCCGCTGCGCGCTGAGCCGCGATCCATCGGTCAACTACCTGGCGCACTTCACGAGCGCGCACCCATGATCTGCCGAGCCATGCTGTTCGACCTCGACGGCACGCTGCTCGACACGGCGCGTGATCTCGCCGACGCGCTCAACGAGCTGCGCCGCCAAGAGGGCCTCGCGGCCCTCGAGCTCGCGCGAGTCCGCAACTTCGTCTCGCACGGATCCGCCGCACTGGTGCGCATCGCCTTTCCCCAGGCCCCGGAGGCCGAGTTCCTCTCGCTCCGCGACCGCCTGCTCGAGATCTACGGGGCCGCGCTCGCCGTGCACACTCGCCCGTTCGACGGCGTGCCCGAACTGCTCGAGGATCTCGAGCGGCGCGGCATCCCCTGGGGCGTCGTCACCAACAAGCCGCACTCGCTCGCGCAGCCGCTCCTGCAGGCGCTCTCGCTGAGCGAGCGCGCCGGCATCATCGTGGGCGGCGATACGCTGCCCGAGCGCAAGCCGCACCCGCGCCCGTTGCTGTACGCCGCCGAGCGGCTCGGCGTGCCGCCCGCCGAGACGGTTTACGTCGGCGATGCCGAGCGGGACATCCTCGCCGCGCGCGCCGCCGGCATGCGAGCGGTGGTGGCCTGCTTCGGTTACATTGGACCGGCGGACGACCCCCGGGCGTGGCCGGCCGACGCCTGGGTCCACTCGCCGCTCGCGATCCTCGAGTGGCTGCAGAGCGTGGCGCCGCATGCGCCCGCTCCCCGATAGATCGCCTGATGTCACGGCCCGATGCGGTGACCTGATGTTGACTTCCGGCCTTGCGGCTCTCATCGCCACCCTCGCGCTGCTCGCCGGCGTCGCGCTCGGCGTGCTCGCGGCGCAGCTGCGCGCTGCACGGCGAATCCACGCGCTGTCCCTCGAGCTGGAGAGAGCGCGCGCGAGCCTCGATGCGCAGTCGCAGCGCGAGGCCGAGCGCACCGCCTTCCAGGCGCAGGCCGAGACGCGCCTCGGCCACGCCTTCGGTGCGCTGGCCGGAGACTCCCTGCGCGCGAACAGCGAGCTGTTTCTCCAGATGGCACGCGAGGCCCTCGGCCGCGAGCAGGTCGTCGCCCAGGGCGCGCTCAAGGAGCGCGAGCTCGCGATCCAGCAGCTCGTCGAGCCGATCAAGGCCGCACTCGAGAGAGCCGAGGCGCAGGCTCGAGAGCTCGAGCGCGAGCGGCGGGACGCGTACGGACTGCTGCGCTCGCAGATCGAGACGCTGACGAGCGGCCAGGCGCTGCTGCAGCGCGAGACCCGCAATCTCGTGACGGCGCTGCGCCGCCCGGAGGTGCGCGGGCGCTGGGGTGAGCTCACGCTGCGCCGGGTGGTCGAGCTCGCCGGCATGGCGGAGCACTGCGATTTCACCGAGCAGGTGCACGTCGCCACCGAGGACGGCGCGCTGCGCCCGGACCTCGTCGTTCACATGCCCGAAGCGCGCGACCTCGTGGTCGACGCGAAAACTCCGCTCGATGCGTACCTCGAGGCTCTCGAGGCGCAGAGCGAGGAAAGCCGGCAGCTCGCGCTCAAGCGCCACGCGCAGCAGGTCGAGATGCGCGTCCGCGACCTGGCCGCGAAGAGCTACTGGGCGCAGTTCGAGCGCAGCCCGGAGTTCGCCGTGCTATTCCTGCCGGGCGACCAGTTCCTCGCCGCCGCGCTCGCGGAGAAGCCGGACCTGCTCGACACCGCCCTCAAGCAAAGCGTGATCATCGCGACGCCCTCGACGCTGATCGCGCTGCTCAAGGCCGTTGCGTACGGCTGGCGGCAGTCGGCCGTCGCGCAGAACGCCGCGACCATCCGCGAGCTCGGCCAGGAGCTGTATCGCCGCCTCGGCAACTTCGTGGGCCATCTCTCGCGGCTCGGCCAGCGGCTCGGCTCCGCGGTCGAGGCCTACAACGCCGCAGTCGGCTCGCTCGAGCGGCAGGTTCTTCCTCAGGCGCGCCGCTTTCCCGAGCTCGGCGTGACGGCCGACGCACCGCTCGACAGACTCGATCCCATCGAGCAGCTGGCGCGCGCGACGACGCCGGTGGCCGGCATCGAGCCTCCTCCCGGCGATACCCGTGAGGCGTGAGGCCGAAGGCTCCCCTCCCTACTGGGCCTGGCTGTACTCCCCGCCACGCCCGCGTGCCGTCCTGCAGGCTCTGCTCGCGATCGAGGATGAGGTCCGCGCGGCACTGCGACCAGGACTCGACCATCACGTCGCGCACGTGCGGCTCGAATGGTGGCGTGAGGAATGCGCCCGCTACACGCGCGGGACGCCTGCGCACCCGCTGACGCGCGGCTTGCTCGAGGCGTGGCGCGCGGCCACTGCCGATGCCGCCGGAGCCGATGCCACCCGGGCCGATCCCGCGGGCCCCGCGGACCTGAGTGGGCTCATCGACACGGCGCAATGGGATCTCGCCGGCGC
>JASHYG010000171.1 GCA_030043215.1 Gammaproteobacteria bacterium | reverse complement strand
GCGGCGAATGGGATGCCCCGGAATGCGGCCACACCGTGCTCGACCGTGCCCTGGAGGAGCCCGCTGTCGATCCGCACGCGCGCGGGAGCGGCCGCATGGGCCGACCCGGAGAGGCACGCGGCGAGACACGCGGCGAGACACGCGGCGAGTGTGGCGCCGGGCCGCGCGGTCCGGCAAACGGTCATCTTGAGAGGACTCATGGTCGAGATCTCCAGCGTGCCAGCCGTACACGCACTCGCTGCGAGGTTGAGTCGTCCGGCGAAAGAATGAAATCGATTACATCCGGCGCGCGAGACTACCGGCGTGCGCTGCGCCGTGTCAACTCAGTAGAAGGCCTGCAGGCCGGTCTGCGCGCGGCCGAGGATCAGCGCGTGAACGTCGTGAGTCCCCTCGTAGGTGTTGACCGCCTCGAGGTTCTGGGCGTGACGCATGACGTGATAGCCGCTCTGGATGCCGTTGCCGCCGTGCATGTCGCGCGCGAGGCGGGCGATGTCGAGCGCCTTGCCGCAGTTGTTGCGCTTCACGATCGAGATCATCTCGTGAGCCGCCCGACCGGCATCGAGCAGGCGCCCGACACGCAGGCAAGCCTGCAGGCCGAGCGCGATCTCCGTCTGCATGTCCGCGAGCTTTCTCTGGAAGAGCTGCGTCTGCGCGAGCGGGCGACCGAACTGGACGCGCTCGAGCCCATAGTCGCGGGCGCGCTGCCAACAGTCCTCGGCGGCGCCCATCACTCCCCACGAGATCCCGTAGCGCGCGCGGTTGAGGCACTCGAATGGACCTTTCAATCCGCAGGCGCCGGGCAGCAATTGATCTTCCGGTACCTCCACCCCGCTCATGAGGATCTCTCCCGTCACCGAGGCACGCAGCGCGAGCTTGCCGTCGATCCGCGGCGCGGAGAGCCCCTCCATGCCCTTCTCGAGAATGAAGCCGCGAATCTCGCCCTGGTGGGCTGCCGACTTGGCCCAGACAACGTACACGTCGGCGATCGGGCTATTTGAGATCCAGGTCTTCGAGCCCGTCAACCGATAGCCGTGCGGCGTCGTCTCCGCGACTGTGCACAGGCTCGAGGGGTCGGAGCCTGCCCCCGGCTCCGTCAAGCCGAAGCAGCCGATCCACTCCCCGCGCGCGAGCCGGGGCAGGTATTTGCGGCGCTGGGCCTCCGTGCCGAATGCGTGGATCGGATGGATGACGAGCGAGGATTGGACGCTCATCATCGACCGGTAGCCCGAATCGATCCGCTCGATCTCCCGCGCCGCAAGGCCGTAGGCGACTTGCGAGGCTCCGGCTCCACCGTATTCGCTCGGCAGAGTCATCCCGAGCAGTCCGAGGGCTCCGTATTCCGCCAGGATCCGTGGGTCCGCGCGCTCCTGCAGGTAGTCCTCGGTCACGCGCGGCAGGAGCTCCTCCTGCGCGAACGCCCGCGCCGCGTCCCGAACCAGCCGCTCCTCCTCCGTGAGCTGCGCTTCGAGCAGGAAGGGGTCTCGCCAGTCGAAGCCAGCGGGCGCTCCTAAAGGCGTGCCGGGCGACGGTGTCATGCGAGCGTGCCTCCAACGCAGGGGCGGGAATGTCTGAGCGTTCAATCGAGCGTACCCTGTAGCTCCCGCTCGTCGATTACAACGACGACGTCCGCTGTAGTCAACAATCCGTTGAGCCGAGCACAGCTTCGCGAGTTCCACGACGTCAGGAACACCCGTGTCGTCGGACGTCTCCGGTGAGTACGGCTCAAACAAAAATTGCGCGATTTGGCCCGTTTTTCAGGCTTCCATCGAGCCGCGACGAGCGCTGAAATGCTGAGATCACGCGATGAAAAGCGTAAAATCACCCGGAGGATTCTGAGTGGCTGCAGTGATGGCGGAACCGCTGGAAAACCGCGTGGAGAGACTGGAGTCGGACATGGCTCACGTCCGTGCGGACATCGCGGACATCAGGCTCGACATCCGCGAGCTGCGTGATGCGGTCGTCAGCCTGAGCGACAAGATACAGACGGGGGATGCGAGCCTGCGCGACGAGATGCACAAGGGTGATGCAGACTTGCGCAACGAGATCGCAGGCCTGCGCGACGAGATGCACCAGGGCTTCGAGACCCTGCGGCACGAGCTGACGCGGACATCACTATCCGACAGGATCTGGACTCTGCTCATGGGCGCCGCGATCCTGCTCGTCATGGCGCATGGATTCAAGTGGTTCTAGCTCGCCGCGTGAAACCTCGGCAAGGCAAGCGAAAGTGTATCGTCCGCGCCTATTCGCGCAGCGCCTGTCCCAACGCGACGCCCAGCACTTTGTCGCTGGCGGCCGGAGGCCAGCCGCACTCGTCGGACACGTTGCTCTCGCCCTCGACGATCCGGCTCTCCAGCGCGCCGAGGCCGTCCGCCTCGACCGTCACCACGTCACCGGGCTCGACAGGCCGTGAATTGGCCGGCGTGCCCGAGAGAATCAGATCGCCCGGCAGCAGCGTCATGATGCGTGCGAGGTCCGCGACCAGGTACGCCATGCTGAAAATCATCCCCGCGACGCTCGATTCCTGGACCACCTTGCCGTTCACCCGGGTGCGCAGCACCTGGCCGGCCGGCTCCCAGCCACGCACGACACCGGGGCCCACCACGCCGAGCGTATCGGCGCCTTTCACGCGCAGCATGGCGCCCCGATCCGCGTCGCGGAAGTCGTGCAAGGCAAAATCGTTTGCGAGCGTGTAGCCCGCGATGTGCGCGGCAGCCTCGGCAATGCGGATGTTGCGCGCGGCGCGCCCGATGACGATCGCGATCTCCCCCTCGTAATTGAGGAAACGGCAGCCGCGGGGCCGGACGACGCTACCCCTGTGGCTGTTGAGGCACGACAGCGGCTTCTGGAAGTAATGCGGAGCGGGTGGCGGGACTGTCCGCAGCTCCTCCGCGCGGCTTCGATAGTTGAGGTGCACGCAGAGGATCTTGGTCGGCTCGACAGGCGGCAGGTGCACGGCCTCGTCCACTGCGATCCGCCTGCCATCCGGCGCCACGAGCAGCTCGCCGTCGCGCCGCGCCTCGACGACGGCTCCGCCGAGCAGGATGCGGCGCCATTCCTCCATCAGTCTCCGCCTCTCCCGATGTCCGTCATGGAATAGCCGCGGCCGGCGTAATCGAAACCCGCAAGCTCGAGCGTCCGCAGCGAGGCGTCCTGCGGGGAGGCGTAGTACGCGCGAATCTCCCGGATGAGTCCACGCGGGCTAAAGAGATACCATTCATCGCCCCGCAACAGCACCCCCGCGCGGCGCTTGAAATGGCTCCATTCGATGACTGCACGCCGCGTCGGCGGGTCGCAGAGCACTTGATCGATGGTCCACACCGAGCCGAGGGCCTGCACGGCGTCGTGCCATTTGCGTGCGATGGTCAACGCGCCGCGGAAGGGGCCGCCGTACATGCCCGGCGGGAAGTAGTGGACCGCGTCGGGCTCGAAGTAGCTCGCAATCCGCTCGACCTCGCCCGTGTTGCATGCGGCGAAATAGTCGCGGATCCACGCCTCCATGGTCGCGGCAGTGAGCTCGGGTGCCGGCGCGCCGCTACTGCTCATGCTGCCGTGCCGCCGCGCCCGCGCGTGCCGATGCCGTTCATGCCGGCGCATCGCTCCGTTCGGGCTGGCGCGCTGCTTTCGGCTCCGCGCGCCGCTTCGCGGACACAGGCGGCGTGGGAAGCCAGGCTTCGCCCGGCTCGAGGACGAAGACGTGCTCGAGGCTGTACCACGGCTCCTTGACATCCGCGTCCGGGGCCGGCGCGCCTTCGTGAAGAACATAGTGGCCGATCAGGGTTCGAGTGACACCGAATTGTGCGTCGGTCTCGAGCAGCGGGTCGTCGTGGCTGTAGATCTGGGACGTCATGGTCTTGAAGCCCGGCTTGTAGATGAGCGAGTGAAGATGCGCCGGGCGGAAAGGATGCCGTCCCTGCGCGGTGAGCAGGGCGCCCGTCGGACCGTCCATCGGCACCGGATAACCCGACGGCTTGACGCTGCGATAGGTGAAGATGCCGTGCTCATCGCTCGTGAACCTCCCCCGAAGGTTCCACTCCGCCTGGGTCGGATCCTGATTCTCGTAGAGTCCGGCGGGCGAGGCGTGCCACACGTCGATCTCCGCCTGGGCGACGGGATTGCCCGCAAGGTCGACAATGCGGCCCGTGAAAAAGAGCGGCCGGCCCGGAGTCGCCGAGCGCACGATGGAGGCGCCGTTCTTCATTCGAGGCGCGCCAGCACGCCAGAACGGCCCGAGCAGATTCGCGGAGGTCTGTCGCCTGCCGCGATCGCCGTTGTTCATGAGGCACACCAGCGCGGAGAGCCCGAGCGAGCCTGCGATCAGGCGCGTCTCGTTGTGGCTGTCCGTCGTATGGTGCCCGAGGGCCGTCACGAGATTGATGGCCTGATCGAACTCCTTCTCCGTCAAGCGCACCTCGCGAGCGAAGCCGTGAAGGTGCCGGACGAGTGATTGCAGGATCTGCTTGAGCCGCGGGTCCGCCGTCCTCTCCGTCTCGGCGAGGACCGCTTCGGTGAGCTGGAATTCGTCCTCGATGATCATCGCTCACCTCCACGCCGCGCGCCTGGCCGTTCCTGCCGATGCCGACTTTTTCGCGGAAAGCCTAGGGACGGCCCCTGACGTTGTCAACGCGCCGGCGATCCTGACCGCTCGCGGCTTTGTTGGGCCCGCACCTTCACCTGTCGTAGTATTCTCCGGAGCATAGCGATCGTCCGCAAGACGGCCGACGGCCGCCGCGGACAACCGGGAGAGTCAACGTGCAGATCAAGCTCGTACGGGGGAGAGAAGACATGGTGCTCCATAAACGATCGTCGCCGAGATTCGTGGGCGGACTCGGCTTGCTCGCGGTAGCGATCTGGGCGAGCCGGGCTCCCGCGGTCTCGGCGCAGCAAACGGTCAACGTCCTCTATGCCGGCTCGCTCGTGAACCTGATGGAGCACGGCGTCGGCCCGGCGTTCGGTCGCGCGACCGGCGATCGATTCCAGGGTTATGCGGGGGGCTCGAACGCGCTCGCGAACCAGATCAAAGGCAAGCTCCGGCAGGCGGATGTGTTCATCAGCGCGAACCCGAAGGTGAATGCCGGCCTCACGGGCCCGTCGAACGGCTCGTGGGTGAGCTGGTACATCACCTTCGCCCAGTCGCCGCTCGTGATCGGCTACAGTCCCTCGAGCCGCTTTGCCGCCGACTTCAAAACCCGTTCGTGGTACCGTGTGCTGATGGAGCCTGGCATCAGGATCGGACGCACC
The DNA here is from genome assembly GCA_030043215.1 of Gammaproteobacteria bacterium. Classification (GTDB taxonomy): domain Bacteria; phylum Pseudomonadota; class Gammaproteobacteria; order Steroidobacterales; family Steroidobacteraceae; genus JASHUC01. The sequence continues at coordinate 7,129 of JASHYG010000171.1, read as the reverse complement.
GACCCGAAGCTCGATCCCAAGGGCGCGCTCGCCTTGCAGCTGATGGGACAAGCCGAGACCCTTTATGGGATTCCGGGCCTGTCGAGAAGAGTGCTGGGTGACCCGGAGAACCCGGCGCAGGTACTGCCGGAGGAGGCGTTGATCGGCCGTCTTCAGTCGGGCCTGCTCGATGTGGCCTTCTTCTATTCGACGGAGACCGCGGATGCGGGGATTCCGTACGTGCCGTTGCCGGCCTCCATCGGGCCCAAGGCGGTCTACACCGTCGCGATCCTCCGTGATGCACCCCATCCCGCCGGCGCCGACCGGTTCGTCGCCTTTCTGCTGGGGCCCACGGGACAGCAGCTGCTGAGGGAACATGGGCTCGGGCTGCAGAAACCGGCGCTCACGGGAGCTGCGCCCACCGTGCCGCGAGATCTCCAATCGCTCCTCGATCAGGCAAACTGACCCGCCGCATTCCTGCGCCCCTGCCGTGGCTTGCGGGACTCCTCGCGGCCTATCTGATCGCCCCGCTCCTGGCAGGCGCTCAGCAGGCGAGGCTCGCCAACTGGGCGTCGGTGGACACGGCCGCGCTCCTGCATGCCTGTGCGATCTCCCTCGCAAGCGCGACCGCCGCCACGATCCTCATCGCGATCGGCGGCGTCCCTCTCGGCTATCTGCTTGCACGGACGCGCGGCCGGGCGATGTCGGCGCTCGGCTTTCTCGTCCAGCTGCCGCTCGCCTTGCCGCCGCTCGCGAGCGGCATTCTGCTTCTGTTCCTGGTCGGCTACGGGACGCCGCTCGGACATGCGCTCGGCGGGGCGCTCACGGACTCGTTCGCCGGCATCGTCCTTGCGGAGGTTTTCGTCGCCTCGCCCTTCCTCATCATCGCGGCGCGCTCGGCGTTCGCCGCGGTGGACCCGACCCTCGAGGCCGTCGGGTCCACGCTCGGCCACAGGCCGCTCGAGCTGTTCTTCCGCGTGAGCGTCCCGATCGGCTGGCCTGCCATTCTCCCGGGACTGCTGCTCGCGTGGCTGCGTGCCTTCGGCGAGTTCGGCGCCACGATCATGGTCGCGTACCACCCCTACTCCCTGCCGGTTTACACGTACGTGGCGTTCGATGCGCAGGGACTGCCGGCCATGCTGCCCGTGCTGCTGCCGACGCTCGTCGTTGCGCTCGGCGTCATGATCCTGAGCGGGACCCTGACGGATCGGCGCGGCGAGCCGCGCGCGCTGCCGCGGAGCGAGGTCGCGCCGAGCGCCGCTCCCAATGAACTTGCGGGACGCAATGCCGCCGTGCGGTCCGGCTCCGCGGAGGCGGCGTCCGCGCGCTCCCAATCGACGACGCTGGCGCTGCAACTCGAGAAGCAGCTCGGCACCTTCCGCCTGAGCCTCGCGTGGTCCCCTCGCGAGCGCCGGCTCGCGATCCTCGGGCCCTCCGGATCGGGAAAGTCGCTGACGCTCAGGCTGATCGCGGGCATCGAGCGCTGCGATCGCGGCCGCATCACCGTCAACGGCACGGAGCTCTCGGGACTCGACCCCGCCGCGCGGGCGATCGCCTATGTCCCACAGAGCTACGGGCTGTTTCCGCATCTCACCGTGATCGAGCAGCTGCGGTTTCCGGTCGGGGCCGAGCCGCTCCGGGCCCAGCACTGGATCGGCCGGCTCGGCCTGAACGGCCTCGAGCAGCGCCGGCCCGAGGCCCTCTCGCTCGGACAGCAGCAACGGGTCGCGCTCGCCCGCGCACTCGTGCGGCCTGCGAGCCTGCTGCTGCTCGATGAGCCCTTCTCGGCGCTCGATGCGCCCCTGCGCTCGCGGCTGCGCCAGGAGCTGCTCGCGCTACAGGAGGAGATCACCGCAGCGACCATTCTCGTCACTCACGATCCGGCGGAGGCGGCGCTCCTCGCCGATGAGATCCTGCTGATCGAGGAGGGCCGCGTATTGCAATCCGGATCGACTGCCGAAGTCTTCCGACGGCCAGCGAATGAGGAGGCGGCGCGCCTGCTCGGCGCCGAGATTGCGGCGGAGGGCGTCGCATCGAGCGCGGACTCGATCGCGGTCGGCCGCGGCGTGGTGCTCACCGTTGCCGGACCCGCCCTGACGCCCGGGGAGCCCGTCGGCTGGAGCTGCTCCCCGGCGCGCGCCCGGATAAGCCAGACGGGAGCCTACCCCGCCGAGGTGGAGAGCGTGGCCCTCCACGGGATCGATCGGCAGATCACCGTTCGCCTCGGCGAGGCTCGGATCCGGCTCGTGGACGGGCGTTTCGCCGCCCGGCGAGGCGACCCGTGCCGCGTCGATATCGATCCGGATGCCATCCAGATCTGGCCGCTCGGCTAAGCGCATCGGCCCGGACCACATTCCTCGCCGGCGGCCCCGGCGGGTCCTTATACTTGCGCCAGAAGCGCAGGCCCCGCGAGCCGCAAGCGCGCCGCAGCGGTGACATCGCCATGAGCACACCGGCCCTTCCCGGAATCCCGAGTTGCAGAATCACGCTCGCACGGGCCGCCGGGCTCGTTCTCGCTTGGGGAGCCGGGCTGCTCCTCGCTGCTGCGGCCCTGGCTCAAGCGCCGGCCAGCACTGGAGCTCAGGCCTCCTCTTCGGGTGCCGCGGTACAGGCCTCCCCCACTGCGGCACCGGATCGCGAGGCAGGGCGAGTCGTCGGCCTCGCCTTCGTCGGCCGCATGGTCGCGAACCTCGACCGGTCGCTGCGCTTCTACGAGGCGATCGGCTTCACCCAGGATCCCGGCGTCGACTCCTCCTGGCATCGAGACGCCTCGCTCGATCGCCTGTTCGGCATCCGGGGCGTTGAGGTCCGCTCGGCAAAGCTGACCATCGACAGCAATATCTCGGGCAGGCCGTTCATCGTCTATCTGCGGGAATTGAAAGGCATCAAGCGCCAGCATCTCGCCGGCTACCACCCCTGGGAGCCGGGCGCCACGCACTTCTGCCTGTTCGTGCCCGACGCCGAGCGGCTCTGGTCGCAGCTGCAGGCGAGCGGGATGCTCTGGGCGCGCTCCTGGGGAGGCAAGCTCGTCGCTCCCCCCGGACGGACCAAGGGAATGCTCGCCTACATCACCGATCCCGATGGTCTCGACATCGAGATCGCGGATCAGGCCCTCTCCACGCCCGGCGGAGGCGGCCGCTCCGCGAGGTCGGCAGCTGGACCGGGATTCAATCACGTCGGCCTCATCGTGCTGAATTCGGACCAGGAACGAGCGTTCTACGGAGGAGTGCTCGGCGGACAGCTGCTCACCTCGCGCGCTCCCTGGATGAAGGGCGACTTCACCGACGCCGCGGTGGGCGGCCACGGCAACATACTCCGGTTCTACAACGAGCTGTTTCCGGAGGCGGCCGCGCCGGATGCGCGCATGCACTTCGAGATGGTCAAGTTCCAGAACCACAAGAAGCCGGTCCGGCACTACCGCATCTCCGACGTGAGCGTCGGCTACGTCGGGTTCCAAGTCGAGGGGCTCGATGCTCTTCTGGCCCGAGCGAAAGCGGCCGGCGCAAAGGTGGTCTCGCGCGGCGGCATCGTGCCGATGGACGATGGCACCCATGCCGTCCTGATCCGCGACCCGGATGTCGGAGCCTTCCTGGAGCTCTTCGAGCGCCCCGCGAGCCCTTGACGCTGCGGGAGACGCGGGTCTTTCAGCCGCAACGGGGCGGGGCGGAGCCCGACTCGTCGAGGCGCGACCGGGGCGGCCGCTCATTCGGGCGCGCGGTCCGGGGGACCGTGCGGCACCGAGAGCGTTTCCGCCGTCTGCTGAACAGGGGACAGCACCAGAGCGGCGAGCAGCGCGGCAAGTGCGCTGAGCAGGGCGCCGAGCCCGAAAGCCAGGTGGTAACCGCCATTGAGCGCGGCGAGCGGTCCGAAACCGGCGCGCTGCAGCGCGCTGGTACGCACATCGGCCAGGCTCGCGACCGCGGCAAGTCCGAGCGCCCCGCCCATCATGAAGGATGTGTTGACGAGCCCGGATGCGAGCCCGGACTCGTGGCTTCCCACATCGCTCATGGCCGCGAGCAGGAGCGGATTGAACGCCATGCCGCCGCCGAGTCCGAGCAGCACCATCCCCGGCAAGACGTCCCAGGTGAACGTGCCGCCGAGTGGTGCACGCGCGAAGAGCGCCAGGCCGGCAGCGGCGAGCAGCAACCCCCCGATGAGCGGTCCCCGGATTCCGAAGCGCATCACCATCCGCGCCGACAGGCCCGCGGAGAACGCTGCCATGATCAAGTCAGCCGGCAAGAAGGCAAGACCCACGTGCAACGGATCGTAGTGAGCGACGCGCTGCAGGTAGAGCGCTGAGATCACGAACCAGGCAAAGAGTCCGGCGGCCCACAGAACTCCGACGCTGTTCGCGCCTGCCACGTTCCGCAGCAGGAACAGCCTGAGGGGCGCGAGCGGTTCCTTGACATGCGACTCTATGATCACGAACGCGAGCAGGAGCGCCGCGGCGAGGCCGAGAAGGCTCAAGGTCCGGACGGACACCCATCCGATCTCGTTGGCGTTCACGACGGCGTACACCGCAAGCATCAATGCGGCCGTGATCGCGATGGCTCCCGCGGCGTCGTGCGTGCGTGAAGCCTCCGACTCGGCTTCTCTCGGCAGCAGCGCCGCACAGAGCGCATACACGGCGATGCCGATCGGAATATTGACGAGGAAGACCGAGTGCCAACCCAGCCCCTGCGTCAGAACCCCGCCGAGGAGCTCGCCGATGCTGCCGCCCGCCGCGCCGATGAACCCGTAGACGCCCATCGCCATGGCCCGCTCGGCCGGCTCGACGAACAGGCTCATCACGAGCGACAGCGAAACCGCGGCGACGACCGCGCCACCCAAGCCCTGGACCGCACGCGCAACGATCAGCTCGGGTTGCGTCCGTGCGAGTCCGCACGCGAGCGACGCCAGCGTGAACACGCACAGGCCGGCGAGGAACAGGCGCCGCTGCCCGTACAAATCGCCGAGCCGTCCGCCGAGCAGCAGAAAGCCGCCGAACGTGAGCAAGTACGCATCGAGCACCCAGGTCAGTCCGGCGCGCGAGAACTCGAGGTCAGACTGGATCGTGGGCAACGCGACCGTGACGATGGTCGTGTCGAGGACGATCATCAGCACACCGAGGCACAGCGCGTACAACGCCAGCAGCCGTCTGCGGGCGGCAGGTCGATCGCTCAAGGGCTCATCTACTCCGTGTCGACGCGGGGTTGTGTACGAATGTGGCCGCTTCCCACCGCGTTTCCGCGTATCTTACCCGTTACCATCCGGACCGGACCGAAGGGGATTTCGACATGACCACGCAAGAGCTCGTTCAAGCGGCATCGCACATCGCGGGCGCCATGGCCGGAGCGGCGTACGCGAGCTCCACTAGACTATCACCCGAGGCGATCGCGGCCATAGCACAAACCTCCGTACAGATTACCCGCGAGATCGAGAAGGTGGTGAAGACGCAGAGTGATTGATGGGGACCGGCTGCCGCCGTCCATGCAGTACGAGGACCCGGAGGACACTGTATGTGCTGACACCGCCAAGACAAGTGGATACCCCCTGCACCTGACCCCTGATCTGGATTTGCGGGCCGCTCTCGTTCGGAGATAATAGGTCCGCAACCCCGGTGGCCACTCATACAATACAGTGCTCTGACACCGGGCAAGCTGGATCAAGTCCCGGGGGGATCATGCCGAGGTCTCCGAGAGGTCATCGCGACCTTCGCCGAATCGCCGCCCGATCGCAGGGGATGCTGATAGCGCTGCTTTGCTGCCAATCCCTGGCGCAAACTCCGCCCGCGCAGCAGGCGAACGTCTCCTCGGTCGAGGAAATCCCGACCGAGGTGTTTCGAGCCGCTCACGCTATTTACCACGCGCCGCCCCCCTACCCCTCTGATGAGGGCCTCAATCACGAAGAGGGTTGGGTGATTCTCAGCCTTATGGTCGAGCCAAGCGGCAAACCTTCGGACATGACCGTCACGGCGTCGACGGGAAACAAACACTTTGAAAACGCGGCAATGCGTACCGCCGAGGAGACGACGTTCAAACCCGCCACGCTGAATGGCGAGCCGATCGAATCCGCGTACGTGATGCGATATGTGTTCGTTGACCCATATGCTCGACACGGCATTTCCACCCAATTCCTTCATGCATACAAATTGTTGTTGGCGGCGACTCAAGCGAAGAACCAATCTGCTGCGGATGCCGCGATGCAAGGATTGAAAGCTGAGAACCTTAACGAGGACGCCTACGTCGGCCTGGCACAATACGATTATGCCTACGTGTGGGGTAACGAGGCCCAACAAATCGCCGCGTTGAACCGCGCTCTGGCATGGGCGAAGTCCATGAACACCCTGCCCGACGAGACGTATATCTCCACCCTGCGCACTCGCCTGCTACTCGAGCTCAAAACGCACCAATACGCCGCGGCCACCACGAGCTGGACGCAACTGCAGAGGGATGGGATCGACAGGAAGACCAGGGCAGCATTGGCGCCGATCATGCAGCAGGTCGAAAAGATTCGCACCGGTCCCGGCGAGGTGACAGATTCCGGAGAGCTCGCGAACGGCAGCTGGTCTCACGCGCTTTTCAAGCGGCAGTTCCGCATTGACGTGCACAAGGGTTACATCTCCGACGTGAAGCTTCGGTGCGATAAGGGATACGTGTACTTCGCGTTCGATCCGAAACTTCAATATGAAGTGCACGGCAAGTACGGTCGCTGCACGATGCAGGTGGAAGGGACCGCGGGCACGCAGTTCACGCTCATCGAGTTCTGAGGCCGGCGCGAACTCCCCGGCTCGGTGACTATTGCGGGAAAGCGCGTATTTTAGTGGCGGAGAGGGAGGGATTCGAACCCCCGAAGCCCGTGAGGGCTTGCCGGTTTTCAAGACCGGTGCAATCAACCGCTCTGCCACCTCTCCGCGCGGGCACTGGAATGCCGCAGCACTCGCGGCAGGAATGCTATCAAAAGCGCCTGACGAATACCGGTCGGGCCACGCTGGGCCGTGCCGCGCTGGGCCGTGCCGCGGGCGGCGAGCCGCCCCGGCCGGCGTTAGGTGACGTACGTCCCTGTCGCCAGCGCCTGCTCGGGGACCCACATGCCGTGGAACGTCGAGCGCACGCGCACCGGAAGCCTCAGGAGCGCGACCGGCCCGTCCGCGATACGCCGCGCGTCGAGC
>JASHYG010000170.1 GCA_030043215.1 Gammaproteobacteria bacterium | reverse complement strand
CCGCCCCCGTCGCGATCCCCGAGAGCATGATGATGATGAGGGAGCGGGCGCCCGCATTGTAGATCTGCCTCACGATCAGCCCCGGCCGCGCGAGCGCAGGAGCGCACTGGGCGAGCAGCTCCAGTGCAAACAGCGAGGTCGCGCCGATGTGCTGCAGTCCCCGCAGCAGCGGCCCCTCGCGCATGCCGCTCGATTCGCCGCTGCTCACCGGGCCCCCTCGCCGAGCAACTCGGTCTCGTAGTCCGGGGCGGGGTAATGGAAGGGCACGGGGCCGTCCGGGCTGCCGCTCATGAACTGCTGCACGATCGGCGAGCCGCCCCGGCTGAGCTCCTGCGGCGTGCCGGAGGCGACCACACGGCCTTCCGAGATGAGATAGCTGTCGTGCGCGATCGTCTCCAGCTCGTGCACGTCGTGCGAGACGACGATGCTCGTGAGCCCGAGCGCCTCGTTCATCTTCTGGATCAGCCGCAAGATCACGCCGAGCGCGATCGGATCGAGGCCGACGAACGGCTCGTCGTAGATGAGGAGCTCCGGGTCCATCACGATGGCGCGCGCGAGCGCCACGCGCCGCGCCATGCCGCCCGAGAGCTCGGCCGGCATCAGCTCGGCGGCGCCCCGCAAGCCGACGGCATGCAGTTTCGTGAGCACGATGTCGCGGATGAGCGGCTCCGGAAGCCTCGTGTGCTCGCGCAGCGGAAAGGCGACGTTCTCGAACACGTCGATGTCGGTGAGCAGCGCGCCGTTCTGGAACAGCATCCCCATGCGGGTGCGCATCGCGAACACCTCGCGCGAGCGCAGCGTCGTCACGTCGCGGCCCCAGACGCTCACGCGTCCGCTCGCCGGATAGGACTGCGCCGTGATGAGCCGCAGCAAGGTGGTCTTGCCCGTCCCGCTCGGACCCATCACCGCGGTGATGCGGCCCCGCCGCGCGCGCAGGGTGAGCCCGGAGAAGATCTGACGGCCGCCGATCGAGTAATGCACGTCCTCGGCCTCGACCACGATGTCGCTGGCCGCGGCGGGTGTCGCCGCTTGCTGTTCCGGGGGACCCATGCGATGAAGGCGCGCGCCGTCAGGCGGCTTGGCTCTCGAGCGCCGGCTGGTAGCGCCCGAGCGTTGCGAGGCCATTGAGCCTTGCGCGCTTGGCGAGCTCCGTCTGCCCCGCCGCGAGGCCCGCGGACGTTCCTCCCCAACCCTTGAGCGCCGTATCCTGCAGGGCACGGCCATAGCTGAAGGTGAGACTCCAGGGGAGCGCGCCGAGCTGGTTCATGAGCGACAGGTGCAGCGTCGCCTCCTCCGGCGACTGCCCCCCCGACAAGAAGGCGATGCCCGGCACCGCCGCCGGGACGCGGCGCTTGAGGCAACGCACCGTGGACTGCGCGACCTGCTCGGGCCCCGCCTGGGTGGGGGACTTCTTCCCCGAGATCACCATGTTCGGCTTGAGGATCATGCCCTCGAGGTAGATGCGATGCTCGTGGAGCGCGTGGAAAACCTCCTCGAGGACCCGATCGGTCACCTCCTCGCAGCGGTCGATCGAGTGGGCGCCGTCCATCAGCACCTCGGGCTCGACGATCGGAACGATCTCCTGCTCCTGGCAGAGCGCGGCATAGCGCGCAAGGGCATGCGCGTTGGCTCGCACGGCGAAGGCCGTCGGGATGCCCTCGCCGATGTCGATGACGGCGCGCCACTTGGCAAACCGGGCCCCGAGCTTGCGGTATTCGAGGAGCCGCTCGCGCAGGCCGTCGAGACCCTCGGTGATGGTCTCGCCCGGAAAGCCGGCGAGGGGCTTCGCGCCGGCGTCCACCTTGATGCCCGGGATCACGCCGTGCTGGGCGAGGTAGTCCGGAAACGGAATACCGTCGCGCGTCTTCTGATGAATCGTCTCATCGAACAGGATGACGCCGCTCAGGGAGTCCGCGGCGCCGGGCGCGGTGAACAGCATCTCGCGATAGGCGCGGCGGTGCTCCTCGGTCGAGTCGAGCTTGATCACGTCGAAGCGCTTCTTGATGGTGCCCGAGCTCTCGTCGGCGGCCAGAATCCCCTTGCCCTTCACCACCAGGGCGCGTGCCACGCGCTCGAGCTCGCTGCGATTCATCGTCGGTCCTCCTGAAGTCGCGCCGGCTGGGCGCGAAGGATAGCAAAACGGATGCCGAGTCATGCGCCAGGGCCGGGGCGCGCCCGGAGAGGTCCCTGCGCTCGGAGGGGCCCCTGGCGCCGAGCGATAATCAGTACTAAAATAGTCCTACTTGAGGGTAGCCCCCATGTTGCGCATCAGCAAGCTCACGGACTATGCGACGGTCATCCTGGCAATGCTCGCCGAGGAGCCCGTGCGCGTGCAGACCGCCACGGCCCTCTCGGAGCGGACCCACATCGCGGCACCGACGGTGAGCAAGCTCTTGAAGCAGCTGCAGCGCGCCGGGCTCGTGAGCTCCACTCGGGGGCTCCACGGAGGCTACCAGCTCGCGCGGCCCGCGGCGGAGATCAGCGCGGCGTCGATTCTCGATGCGCTCGAGGGCCCGCTCGCGCTCACCGACTGCTCCGTCGGACATGGACAGTGCGGCATCGAGGAGACCTGCCGGGTGGGCCGGGCCTGGCAGCGCCTGAATCTCGCCATCCGGCGGTCGCTGCACGAGGTGACGCTCGCGCAGCTCGCCGGGCTCGATCCCGTGCAACCGCACCTGCCGGTGGTGGAGCAGGAGATCAAGTTCGCGGCGCGTGGCGGGCCCCCTGGAATGACGCGCGGCGGACCGCCGCGGATGAGATGAGGCTCGGGACCGAGGATGAGGCTCTGGATCGTCTATGACTGACTCTGCAATGGAGCTAGAGGAGCTCGTCGGGCGCCAGTACCGGCACGGATTCGTGACCGACATCGAGTCGGACACGGTGCCGCCCGGGCTCGACGAGGATGTGGTGCGCCTCATCTCGCGCAAGAAGGGCGAGCCCGCGTTCCTCACCGAGTGGCGGCTCGCGGCGCTCAAGCACTGGCGCACGATGCGCGAGCCGCACTGGTCCCACGTGCGCTACCCGGCGATCGACTACCAGGCGATCTCCTACTACTCGGCCCCGAAGGCCAAGACGGACGGGCCGAAGAGCCTCGCGGAGGTCGACCCGAAGCTGCTCGCGACCTACGAGAAGCTCGGCGTGCCGCTCCACGAGCGCGCGCGGCTCGCCGGCGTCGCGGTCGATGCGGTCTTCGACAGCGTGTCGGTCGCGACGACGTTCAAGGAGCGCCTGGCCGAGGCGGGGGTTCTGTTCTGCCCGTTCTCCGAGGCCGTGCAGAAGTATCCCGAGCTCATCGAGAGATACCTCGGCTCGGTGGTACCGCCCGGCGACAACTTCTTCGCGGCCCTCAACTCCGCGGTGTTCACCGACGGCTCTTTCGTCTACGTGCCGAAGGGTGTGCGCTGCCCGATGGAGCTCTCGACCTACTTTCGCATCAACGAGAAGAAGACAGGGCAGTTCGAGCGCACGCTGATCATTGCCGATGACGGCGCCTATGTGAGCTATCTCGAAGGGTGCCTGCCGGGGGACGAAGAAGTCGCCTATGGCGACGAGCTGCGCTGCGTTCGCGACGTGGCGATCGGTGACACGGTTCTGAACTCCCTCGGCGAGGAGGCGCCGGTCGCAAAGATCATGCGCCGGGGCTATGTCGGCGAGCTCGTCGCCCTCACGCCGCGAAGCCCGGCCAACCGCTTTTCGGTCACCCCGGAGCATCCGGTGCTCGCGATTCGGCGTGCGAGCGTCAA
>JASHYG010000169.1 GCA_030043215.1 Gammaproteobacteria bacterium | reverse complement strand
TGGCTGCTCCTGGCTCCCCGGGGCTATCTCTCGACCTTCTTGAAGCTCGGCGTGATCGGGCTGCTCGCCATCGCGATCGTCGTGATCCATCCAGAGCTCAAGATGCCCGCGCTCACGCAGTTCACGAACGGGGACGGGCCCATCTTCGCAGGCAAGATCTTCCCGTTCGTGTTCATCACGATCGCCTGCGGAGCGGTGTCGGGCTTCCATGCGCTCATCTCGAGCGGCACGACGCCCAAGATGATCGGCAGCGAGACCGACGTGCGCCTCGTCGGGTACGGCAGCATGGCGCTCGAGTCCTTCGTCGCCATCATGGCGGTGATCGCCGCGACGCTGCTCGATCCCGGCGTGTTCTTCGCGATCAACACCGGCGCGGGCGTGGTCGGCGCGACGCCGCAGGCCGCCGTCGCGACCATCTCGAGCTGGGGTTACCCGGTCACGGTCGACCAGATGCAGAATCTCGCCCATCAGATGGGCGAGCACACGCTCTTCGCCCGCACCGGCGGTGCGCCGTCGCTCGCGGTCGGCATGGCGAGCATCTTCAGCTCGACGTTCGGCCGGGGACTGCTCGCGATGTGGTATCACTTCGCGCTCATGTTCGAGGCGGTGTTCATCTTGACGACCATCGATGCGGGAACGCGCGTCGGCCGGTTCATGCTGCAGGACTTCCTCGGGCACTTCTGGAAGCCGCTCGGCCGCGTCTCCTGGTACCCCTCGGTGCTCGTGACGAGCGCGGCGATCGTCGCGGGCTGGGGCTACTTCCTCTACATCGGTGTGATCGATCCGAACGGCGGCATTCATATTCTCTGGCCGCTCTTCGGCATCGCCAATCAGATGCTCGCCACCATCGCGCTCTCGGTTGCGACGGGCATTCTCATCAAGTCCGGTAAGCTCAAGTTCTCGTGGGTGACCGGAGGGCCGCTCGCGTGGCTCGCGATCGTCACGACCGTCGCCGCCTGGCAGAAGGTCACGAGCCCCGATCCGGCACTCGGTTTCTTCTCGGGCGCGGCCGATCTCGCCCACAAGCTCGCGGCGGGGACGCTGTCGCCGGCCGCGGCGGCGACCGCCCCGAAGCTCATCTTCAATCAGCAGCTCGACGGCTGGCTCACCCTGATCTTCACGGCGATCGTGTGGCTCATCATCGTGGACATGCTGCGGGTGGCGGTGCGCGCCGCGCGCGGCTTGCCGACGCTCGCGAGCTCCGAGGCGCCGAATGTTGCGCGGCTACCCGCCGCCGGCGGGGGAGGATCATGAGCGCGGGGAGTATCATCGCGGCCTGGCGCGCGTTCTGGCGCGGAGTGCGAACGGCAACCGGGGACGATGCCTACGAGCGCTATCTCAGCCATAACGAGCGAGCGCACCCGGGCACGCTGCCCCTTTCCCGCCGCGCCTTCTTCGAGGCCGAGCAGCAGCGCAAATGGAGCCGGATCAACCGCTGCTGTTGATCTCGAGATCATTGACAGGACGTACGAGGAGTCGAGATGGCGGAAATGATCCATGACGGCCCGGTGGACCTCGGAGAGAAGAGTGAGGTGGACTCGAGCCGCCGCAAGCTGCTGCTGGGAGCGACGACCCTAGCCGGCGCGGTGGGCGTCGCTTTCACCGCGGTGCCGTTCGTCGAGTCTTGGCTGCCCTCGGAGCGCGCGAAGGCCCTGGGTCTTCCGACCGAGGTGGACCTCTCGAAGATCGAGCCCGGGCAGATGATCGTCACGATCTGGCGGCTGAATCCCATCTACGTGGTCCACCGCACGCCGCAGATGATGGCGATGCTCGGCCAGCACGACGACCTGCTGAAGGATCCGGCATCGGACGACTCGACCCAGCCGGATTACTGCAAGAACGCGATGCGCTCGCGCACCGCCGAGTGGTACGTCTGCATCGGCACCTGCACTCACCTCGGCTGCCTGCCGAAGCCCTATTTCGACGCCCACGATCCCGTGCTCGGAGCGTACTGGCCGGGCGGCTGGCTCTGTCCCTGCCACGGCTCGCGGTACGACATCTCCGGACGCGTGTTCGAGGGCTCGCCGGCCCCGCTCAATCTCAACATCATGCCGTACGCGTTCGCCAGCGCGACTCGGCTGATCGTCGGCGTGGATGACGCCGCGGAAGCGGGTAAGGGTAGCTAGTCGAGGAGCTCCGCGATCTGCACGGCATTCAGCGCCGCGCCCTTGAGCAGCTGATCGCCGGCAACGAACAGGGCGATGGAGTGCCCGCTCGGATCGCTCACATCCTCACGGATGCGGCCGACGAGGATGGGGTCGGCTCCGGAGGCGTCCTTCGGCATGGGGAAGTAGTTCCGCTCGGGATCGTCGACCAGCTTCACGCCGGGCGCGGTCTCGAGCATGCGGCGCACCTCGGCGGGCGTGATGGGCCGTTCGCACTGGAAGTGGATCGCGACGGAATGCGCCCGCAGCACCGGGACGCGCACGCAGGTCGCGGAGATGAGAATGCGGTCGTCGCCGAAGATCTTGCGTGTCTCGCGGATGACCTTCGTCTCCTCCTCGTTGTAGCCGGTCTCGGGGTCGATCCTCGAGTTGTGGCTGAAGAGATTGAAGGCGTAGGGGTGTGGGAGCACCTTGTTCTCGTACGGCCGGCCCTCGAGATGCGCGCGAGTGGACTCGCGCAGCTCCTCCATCGCGGCGGCCCCAGCTCCCGAGGCTGCCTGGTACGTCGCGACGATCAGGCGCCGGATGGGGTTCGCTCGATGGATCGGCCAGAGCGGGGTGATGGAGATGATCGTCGAGCAGTTCGGATTGGCGATGATGCCCCGGTGCGCGCGGATCGCCTCCGGATTGATCTCGGGCACGACCAGCGGCACGGTGGGGTCCATGCGGAACGCGGACGAGTTGTCGACCATCACGGCTCCGTGACCGGTCGCAATCGGAGCGAAGCGCTTGGAGATGCCGCTGCCGGCGGAGAACAGCGCGATGTCCACGCCGCGGAAGCTGTCCTCGCCGAGCTCCTGCACGGTGAGGGGCTCGCCGCGGAACCGCAGCGTCTTGCCCGCCGACCGGGACGAGGCGAGCAGGCGCAGCTCGGAAAGAGGAAAGCGCCGCTCCTCAAGACAGCGGATCAATTCCACGCCGACCGCGCCGGTGGCTCCCACGACCGCCACGACGGGCGCTCGCGGGGAAGGATGGCCAGATGGCATGTCAGGCCGTGGAGCCGGCCCGTGCGCTCTCGGGACGGGGAGGCTCGCGGCCGGCCGCGATGCGGGCGCGGCTCGTCTTTCTGCGGGGTGGCTTGGCGTCCGCCAGGGTAGCCGTCGGCGTGGAGGGGGGGACGATGGTGATCCGGTCCACCAGCGCGAGACTGCCGCAGACGGGGCAGCGGCCCGCCCAGCTCGGGCACTCCCGCTCGCAAGCTCCACAGATCCGTGCGTGCTCGATTGGCATGGCCGACGCCTCCTTGAGAGCTCGACAGCCCGATTCGGGGGCTCCCGGAACGGGGGGCGAGAGTCTAGCGGATCGCGCCCGGAGCGCCAAGCGCGGGGCTGATCTTGAGTTAACATACGGCCGTGAGCCAGCGCACAGCGTCCGTCGGTGTCCGGTTGCGGATCGATATCGGTCCGGCGAGCTCGATCGGGCCGGGCAAAATCGCCTTGCTCGAGCATATCGAGGCGTGCGGGTCGCTGTCGCAGGCGGCGCGCGACCTCGGCATGAGCTACCGGCGCGCCTGGCTCCTGCTCGATGACCTCAATCATGCCCTCGGAGAGCCGGTCACGACCATGAGCGTCGGCGGTGCCGGGGGCGGCGGAGCGCAGCTCACGCTGTTCGGGCGCAAGCTCATCGCCGCGTACCGCGACGTGGAGCACGCGAGTCACGACGTGGCGGCCGAGCGGCTCGCGTGGCTCGCGGGCGGCTCCGCCGCGCCTCGGGAGCCCAGAGGCGCCGAGCGCCGGCCCCTGTCGCGGCCGCTCGCGAAGCATCCCCCAAGCGGAGGCGGCCGTGAGCCGCGGCACGGCGCCGCCGGTCGCCAAGGCAGACCCCGCCATCGATGTGCGGCTCGACAGCCACTCGCCGCCGGAATAAATTGCACGAACAAAAAGGGCGGGGGGAATTGCATGAAGACCCGGGCAGCGATTGCATACCAGGCGGGCAAGCCTCTTGAAGTGGCGACCGTCGACCTGGCCGGGCCGAAGTCGGGCGAGGTGCTCGTCGAGATCAGGGCGAGCGGGGTGTGCCACACCGACGAGTTCACGCGCTCCGGAGCCGATCCCGAGGGACTGTTCCCGGTGATCTTCGGCCACGAGGGAGCGGGGATCGTCGTGGATGTCGGTCCGGGAGTGAGCTCCGTGAAGAAGGGCGATCACGTGATTCCGCTCTACACGCCCGAGTGCCGCCAGTGCAAGTCGTGCCTCTCGCGCAAGACCAATCTCTGCACGGCGATCCGCGCGACGCAGGGCAAGGGTGTGATGCCCGACGGCACCAGCCGGTTCTCCCTCGAGGGCCGCATGGTGCACCACTACATGGGATGCTCCACCTTCTCGAACTACACGGTGCTGCCCGAGATCGCGCTCGCGAAGATCCGCGAGGATGCGCCCTTCGAGAAGGTCTGCTACATCGGCTGCGGCGTCACCACGGGGATCGGCGCCGTCATCAACACGGCGAAGGTCGAGCCGGGCGCGAACGTCGTGGTGTTCGGTCTCGGAGGGATCGGGCTCAACGTGATCCAGGGAGCCCGGATGGCCGGCGCCGACAAGATCATCGGAGTGGATGTCAATCCGCGGCGCAAGCCGCTCGCCGAGAAGTTCGGCATGACTCACTTCGTCAACCCGAAGGAAGCGGGCGGCGATCTGGTACCGCATCTCGTCGCGCTCACGGACGGCGGCGCCGACTACAGCTTCGAGTGCGTCGGGAACGTGGACCTGATGCGCCAGGCGCTCGAGTGCTGCCACCGCGGCTGGGGCGTGTCGGTCATCATCGGAGTCGCCGGGGCGGGGCAGGAGATCAAGACGCGTCCCTTCCAGCTCGTGACGGGGCGCGTGTGGAAGGGGACGGCGTTCGGCGGCGCCCGCGGG
Organism: Gammaproteobacteria bacterium; assembly: GCA_030043215.1. Classification (GTDB taxonomy): domain Bacteria; phylum Pseudomonadota; class Gammaproteobacteria; order Steroidobacterales; family Steroidobacteraceae; genus JASHUC01. Next base: position 2,811 of record JASHYG010000169.1, on the reverse strand, counting down.
CGCACCGACGTACCGCGCATCGTCGACTGGTACATGGAGCGGAAGATCAACATCGACGATCTCATCACGCACGTGATGCCGCTCGAGAAGATCAACGACGCCTTCGAGCTCATGCACCGGGGCGAGTCGATCCGCTCGGTCGTTACTTTCTAATTCCAAGCGAGGCAAACAACATGGCGATCTCAATCCATCCAGCCGTCGATCGGGGCGTGAAGCCCGGTAATGCCGGCTTTGCCGGCGGGACGATCAGCTGCAAGTGCAGCTCCGCGCCCGTGACCGTGAGCCTCAAGGCCAACGTGGCCTTCGACCACGTGTGCGGCTGCACGAAGTGCTGGAAGCCGCAGGGCGCGCTGTTCTCGCTCGTCGCGGTGATCGGGCGGGACAAGCTGAGCGTCACGGCGAACGAGAAGAAGCTCAAGGTGGTGGACCCCAAGGCGCCGATCCAGCGCTATGCCTGCACGGGGTGCGGGGTGCACGTCTACGGCCGGATCGAGAACAAGGACCATCCGTTCTACGGATTCGACTTCGTGCATCCCGAGCTCCTCAAGGAGCAGGGGTGGGCGGCGCCGGAGTTCGCGGCTTTCGTCTCCTCCATCATCGAATCCGGATTCCCGCCGGGGAAGATGGGTGAGGTGCGGGCGCGGCTGAAGGAGCTCAAGCTCGAGCCCTACGACTGCCTGTCACCCGCGCTGATGGACGTGATCGCCACGCACAGCGCGAAGCAGAAGGGCGTGCTCTCCGCGTAGCCTCAGCCGGTCGGTGCGGCATCGAATCGATGCTGCAGTAGATCGGCGATGCGCTCGACCGTCAGGTCGGGCGGGGGAACCGAGGCAAGGAGCGCCGGGTCGTGGGCGTAGTGCCCCTGGCGGGGCATGATCGTCGTCACCCGGTCGCCCCATGCCAGTTTGACGGCGTGGAGGATGCGCGCCTTGTCGTCGATCATGACGTAGCGGCGGGCGGGATATCGCCGCTCGACGGCCGCGAGCATCTGCTCCTTGTGGATGTAGATGAGCACGCGCCCGTCCACCGCGCTCCAGAGCCCGGAGCGCTGCACCTTTCTCGGCTGGAAGACCACGTCGCCGTCGGAAAGAATGACGGTCGTTCCGGATGCGCCGAGGTGCTCGAGGACCTCGAGAGCCCCGGGATACAGGCGGCTCGCGAACGGATAGTCGACGAGGAAGGAGGACATCTGCAGCAGCCGCGGATCGTCCAGATGCTCCGTGCGGTACTGCTGGAGCGCGCCCAGGTAATCGACGTAGCCGAGGCTCGAGCGGACCTGCTCGAGGATCTGCGAGTAGCGCTCGCGGGTCGCCGCGCCGTACTCGCGCTCGAGATGGCTCATGAGGTCGCGGATCAGCTGGTCGTTGTCGAGCAGCGTGTTGTCGACATCGACCAGGAACACGAGCCCCGCATCACTCACGCTCAGGCTCCCTCGTCGTAGATCGGGTTCGACAGGATCCAGCGGATGGAGTCCGCGCGCGCCTCGTTGAGCGGCTCGTCGGGCACGGCCGCGAGGATCGCCGCGTTCCGCGCGGCGAGCACGTCGCGGAACTCGGGGTGGCTCAGGATGTAGAGCGCGTTGTTGCGGATGCCGTCGAGCACGTAGCGAGCCGAATCGACCGCGTCCATGGCGTGCAGGATCATCGCGGGAGGCGGCGCGCCCTGCACGAGCTCCGGGCTCGAGTATCCCGTGCGGGCGAGATGCTCGGGCCGCCCGGTGCCGCTCTCCGCGATGTTGGATTTCACCGGTCCCGGACAGTACACCGAGACGCCGATGGGCCTTCCGATCATGTCCGTGCGCAGCGCCTCCGTGAGGCCGACCACGGCGAACTTGGACGCGGCATACACTCCGACCGACCCGAGCGCCGCGAGACCGCCCATCGAGGAGACGTTGACGATGTGCCCCTCGCGGCCGGAGCCGAGCATGCGGGGCAGGAACGTCACGAGCGCATTGACGACGCCGCCGAGATTCACGCCGAGGACCCAGTCCCAGTCGTCATAGGTGGCGTGCTCGATCAAGCCATGGACGCCGACGCCCGCATTATTGACGAGAACCTGGATCGGTCCGACCGCCCGCTCCGCCTCATCCGCCGCTCGCGCAAAGTCCGCGCGATCCATCACGTCGAGCTCGAGCGGGTGAACCTCGAGCTGGGGCCGGCTCCGGAAGTACGCCATTGCCTCGTCCCGATGAGCCGCGCGGCGATAGGTGAACGCCACCTTCATGCCTTCCTCGGCGAGGACCTTCACGATGCCGAGGCCGATCCCGCTGCTGCCACCCGTCACGAAGGCCGCTTTGCCTTCGAGGTCTTTCATGCGTATCCCCTTGGGTCCGGTGCCTGCCGGAAGGGCACTATACCGTCCGGGTTGAATGCAGGTCACTTTTTGATTCGAGGCCGAGCTTCGGCAATAATCGATTTCGCCCCTATAAAGGGCGGGGCCGTCAATGAATCGCGCACGATGCCCGCATACGAACCGCAAAAGACCCCGACGAGCGCGATGGGCGTCATCAACGAATGCTTTCGGTCATGGCCTGGCACCTCGCGTAGCGCGCATCCGCAGCACTCGTTCACTGCCTGGGGCGCCGGCGCGGCCAGCATTGTCGCGCCGCACGAGCTTTCATCTCGCCGAGTGCCGCTCGGGGAAGCTGCCCCCGCTCATCTCGAGCGGCGCGCCGATGATCGTCGGCGGCAGGCGCCGCTGGATTTCATTCATGCCACCGAACTTCCAAGGCGAAGACTTCGAAGAGCTGGGCTCGGACTTTGAGCGGGCAGCGCACACCGTTTCGGTCGGCAAAGTGGGCGAGGCCACGTG
>JASHYG010000168.1 GCA_030043215.1 Gammaproteobacteria bacterium | reverse complement strand
GCGCAGGCGCAGGGCAAGGGGTTGAATCTCACGCTCGGCTTCTCCCACCCGGTGAGTTTCCCCATTCCGGACGGCATCACGATCGAGACGCCGAGCCAGACCGAGATCATCGTGAAGGGCATCGACCGGCAGAAGGTGGGCCAGGTTGCCGCGGAGGTGCGAGCCATCCGACCGCCGGAGCCCTACAAGGGCAAGGGCGTGCGCTACGCGAACGAGCAGATCACCCTGAAAGAGGGGAAGAAGAAGTGATCACCAAGAAGGCTCGGCGGCTGCGCCGCGCGGTGCAGACCCGCGCCCGGATACACGAGCTGGGCATCGTGCGCCTGACGGTGCACCGCACGCCCCGGCACATCTATGCGCAGCTCACCGATGCCGCGGGCGCCAAGGTGCTCGCAGCGGCCTCGACTCTGCAGGCGGCCGTCCGTGAGGGCCTCAAGGGTACCGGGAATGCCGATGCCGCGAAGGCCGTCGGTCGGGCGATCGCCGAGCGGGCGAAGGCGGCCGGCATCACCCGCGTCGCGTTCGACCGGTCCGGCTTCCAGTTTCATGGGCGGGTGAAGGCGCTGGCGGACGCCGCGCGCGAAGCCGGCCTCGAGTTCTGACAGGGGCCTCGGGCTCCGACAGGGTAAGCGAGATGGCAAGACCAGAAAAAGGACAGGCGGACGAGCTGCTCGAGAAGCTCGTCGCGGTGAACCGCACGGCGAAGGTCGTCAAGGGTGGCCGACAGTTCGGATTCACGGCCCTCACGGTCGTCGGCGACGGCTCCGGCCGCGTGGGTTACGGCTTCGGCAAGGCGCGTGAGGTGCCGGTCGCCATCTCGAAGGCGATGGCACAGGCGCGCAAGAACATGATCGGCGTCGCGCTGCGCAACGACACGCTGTACTACGCGGTGGAGGGCGAGCACGGCGCCACCCACGTGCGCATGCAGCCGGCGTCGGACGGCACCGGGGTCATCGCGGGCGGCGGCATGCGCGCGGTCCTCGAATGTGCGGGCGTGCGCAACGTGCTCGCCAAGAGCTACGGCTCGCGCAATCCCATCAACGTGGTGCGCGCGACCATCAACGCCCTCTCGAGCGTGCGGTCGCCCGAGGAGATCGCGGCGAAGCGCGGCAAGAGCCTGGAGGAGATCACGGCATGACCGGCGGCACGGATCGTTTGCGCGTGACGCTGGTCAAAAGCTACCACGGCCAGCTCGCGAACATCGCGGCGTCGGTCCGCGGGCTCGGCCTGCGGAGGCGCCACCAGAGCGTCACGGTCGCGAACACGCCGGAGAACCGCGGGATGATCCGGGTCGCCGCGCACCTGCTGGAAGTGCAAAAGAGCGAGCGAAGCACATGAGACTCAACACGCTAAAGCCCGCGCCAGGCGCCAAGCGCCCGCGGCTGCGCGTCGGCCGGGGTGCCTCGGCCGGCCAGGGCAAGACCTGCGGCCGCGGCGTGAAGGGCCAGCGGGCGCGCAAGGGCGGCTATCATAAGGTCGGCTTCGAGGGCGGCCAGATGCCCCTGCAGCGGCGCCTGCCGAAGGTGGGCTTCCGCTCGAAGGTCAAACCGACGCGCGCCGAGGTGAGGCTGCACGAGCTCGCGCGCGTCGATGCGGAGGTGATCGATCTCGAGGCGCTCAAGAAGGCCGGCGTCGTATCGACGCTCGCCGAGCGCGCGAAGGTGGTCCTCTCCGGCGAGATCAGGAAGGCCGTGACGCTGAAGGGCATCGCGGCGACCCGGGGTGCCCTGGCGGCGATCACGGCCGCGGGCGGAAAAGTGGAGGCCTGAGCCGCGAGGCAAGGACGAACCGCAAGTGGCCACGACGTTCAACAATCCGGCCGCCGCGCTCGGCGAGGCGGCGCGCTTCAGCGAGATCCGCAACCGGGTGCTGTTCCTGATCGGCGGCATGATCGTCTACCGCATCGGCACGTTCATTCCGGTTCCGGGGATCGATCCCCAGGCCGTGGCCCGCTTCTTCAACGATCAGTCGAACACCATCCTCGGGATGGCCAACATGTTCTCGGGCGGCGCGCTGCAGCGGCTGTCCCTCTTCGCGATGGGCGTGATGCCTTACATCTCGGCGTCGATCATCATCCAGATGATGTCGATGGTCGTGCCCACGCTCATGGAATACCGCAAGGAGGGTCAGGCGGGCCAGCGCAAGCTGACGGATATCACACGGTGGAGCACGGTCGTTCTCGCCGTGTTTCAGTCCTTCGCCGCCGCCGTTGCGCTGCAGAACAACAAGATGGTGCTCGTCGGGGGGTGGGAGTGGCTGATGACCGCGACCCTGACCATGACCACGGGGACGCTGTTCCTCATGTGGCTCGGAGAGCAGATCACCGAGCGCGGCATCGGCAACGGCATCTCCATGCTCATTCTCGCGGGCATCGTCGCGGGCCTGCCCACGGCCGTCGGCAACACGGCCGAATCGGTGAGCAACGGGGAGATGTCGGGGCCCTTCGCGCTGCTGCTCGTGATCATCGTGCTCGCGGTGACGACCTTCGTCGTCTTCATGGAGCGCGCGCAGCGCCGCATTCCGGTCAACTACGCCAAGCGCCAGGTCGGCCGCCGCGTCTATGCCGGGCAGAGCAGCCACCTGCCCTTCAAGATCAACATGTCGGGCGTCATCCCGCCGATCTTCGCCTCGAGCCTGCTCCTGTTCCCGGCGACGGTCGCCAATTTCGCGGGCAGCAGCACGAGCGGCTGGGTCGGCAACGCCCTGCAGGAGCTCGCCGCATCGCTCAACTATGGCCAGCCGCTGCACCTCGTCGTGTATGCGGTCCTGATCCTGTTCTTCTGCTTCTTCTACACGGCCCTGGTGTTCAACTCGCGGGATACCGCGCAGAACCTCCAGAAGTCGGGGGCCTTCATCCCGGGAATCCGCCCCGGACAGCAGACGGCCGAGTACATCGACAAGGTCCTCACGCGCCTGACCCTCTGGGGCGCCCTGTACGTCGCGGCCGTGTGTCTGCTGCCGGAGTTCCTGATATCGTCGCAGGGCGTCCCGTTCCAGTTCGGCGGCACCTCCCTCATGATCGTGGTCGTCGTCGTGATGGACTTCATGGCGCAGCTGCAAGCCCAGCTGATGTCGCATCAGTACCCGGGGCTGCTCAAGAAGGCGAACCTCCTCAACTACGGCAAGAGCGGCCAAGGCGGCTGAGGCAACCATGAAAGTACGACCTTCGGTCAAGAAAATCTGCAAGAACTGCAAGATCGTGCGCCGGCGGCGCGTGGTCTACGTCATTTGCTCGGATCAGCGGCACAAGCAGCGCCAGGGTTGAACTCAGGCGCTGAGGTCCCTACTTAGGCAGGTTCGAATATGGCTCGTATAGCCGGCATCAACATCCCGATGAACAAGCACGTGTGGGTCGGACTCACGCACATCTACGGCGTGGGACGCGCCCGCGCTCTCGCGGCGTGCAGCAACGCGGGCGTGCGCCCCGACACGCGCGTGAAGGACTTGACCGAGCCCGAGGTCAACGCCATCCGCTCGCAAATCGCGAAGTGGGCCGTGGAGGGCGATCTGCGCCGCGAGGTCTCGATGAACATCAAGCGGCTGATGGACCTCGGCACCTATCGAGGCTTGAGGCACCGCCGCGGGCTGCCCGTGCGGGGCCAGCGCACGCGCACCAACGCACGCACCCGCAAGGGACCGCGCAAGCAGGCCGTCAAGCTCAACGCGCCCGCGGGCAAGGTATAAGGGGCCACGAGATGGCGGAACAACAGAAACAAGCTCCGGCGTCGCCGGCTGCGTCGTCGGCACCCGCTGCGGCGGCGGCCAAGAAGCCGAAGAAGGCGCGGAAGAACGTGCTCGACGCCATCGCGCACGTGCATGCGTCGTTCAACAACACGATCATCACGATCACCGACCGCCAGGGCAACACGCTCTCCTGGGCGACGGCGGGGGGCTGCGGCTTCCGCGGCTCGCGCAAGAGCACGCCGTTCGCGGCGCAGGTCGCCGCCGAGAAGGCCGGCAATGCCGCGCAGGAGCACGGTGTCAAGAACGTCGAGGTGCGCGTCGCAGGTCCCGGTCCGGGACGCGAGTCCGCGGTGCGGGCCCTGAATGCCTGCGGACTCAAGATCACCAGCATCGCGGACGTGACGCCGATCCCCCACAACGGCTGCCGGCCGCCCAAGAAGCGCAGAGTCTAGAGAGCGAGGTCAGACGGAATGGCTCGATACATCGGACCGAAGTGCAAGCTCGCTCGCCGCGAAGGCACCGATCTTTTCTTGAAGAGCGGCGTGAAGCCGCTCGAGAGCAAGTGCAAGCTCGCCGTGCCGCCCGGCGGCTTGAAGGGCGAGCGGCGCACGCGCCTCTCCGACTACGGCCTGCAGCTGCGCGAGAAGCAGAAGCTGCGCCGCATGTACGGTGTGCTCGAGCGCCAGTTCGGCAATTATTACGTCGAGGCCGCGCGGCGCACCGGCGCCACCGGCGAGAACCTGTTGAAGCTGCTCGAGTGCCGCCTGGACAATGTGGTGTACCGGATGGGGTTCGCGTCGACGCGGGCGGAAGCCCGCCAGCTGGTGAGCCACAAGGCCATCGTCGTGAACGACGACGTGGTGACCATCCCCTCCTATCAGGTGAAGGCGGGCGACGTCATCACCATCCGGGAGAAGGCGCGCAAGCAGCTGCGCATCCAGAGCTCGCTCAATGTCGCCCAGCAAGTGGGTCTGCCCGAGTGGGTGGAAGTGGACGACAAGCAGCTGCGGGGGGTGTTCAAGACCGTTCCCGCGCGCGACGACGTGCTGCCGGACATCAATGAAAACCTCGTTGTCGAGCTCTACTCGAAGTGACGTGAGTACCGATTAGCGCCGCATGGCAGGTTGATCCGAGAGGATCACCACCTGCCCCGGGCAGTGCTAGACGATTTGGGACCTATAGTGGCCGGGCTCGACCCGGCAAGGTGAGTGCCATGCAGGGATCCATCGGAGAGTTCTTGAGGCCGCGCGTGGTCAAGGTGCAGCCCGTCGCGCCTCGCCAGGCTCGTGTCGTCATCGAGCCGTTCGAGCGCGGCTTCGGCCACACCCTCGGAAACGCGCTGCGGCGCGTGCTGCTGTCGTCCATGCCGGGTAGCGCGATCACCGAAGTGGAGATCGACGGCGTGCTGCACGAGTACACGAGCATCGAGGGGGTGCAGGAGGACGTGGTCGACATCCTGCTCAACCTCAAGCTGGTCGCGATCCGCATGCACGCGCGCGACACCGCCGAGCTGCGCCTGCACAAGAAGGGCCCGGGACCGGTGACCGCGGGCGACATCCAGGGCGATCACGACGTGGACGTCGTGAACCCCGAGCTGGTGATCGCGAACCTCACCAAGGCGGGCGAGCTCAACATGACGCTCCGTGTGGAGCGCGGCCGCGGCTACCGCCCGGCGGCCCAGCGCGCCGCCTTCGAGGAGCAGACGCGCCCCATCGGCCGGCTGCAGCTCGACGCCTCGTTCTCTCCCGTGCGCCGGGTCACGTATTCCGTGGACGCGGCGCGGGTCGAGCAGCGCACGGACCTCGACAAGCTCGTCATCGACATCGAGACGAATGGCACGATCGATGCGGAGGAGGCGATCCGCCGCGCGGGCGGCATCCTGAAGGACCAGCTCTCCGTGTTCGTCGATCTGCAGGGCGAGGAGGAGGCCGCGACCAAGGTCTCCGAGATGCAGTTCGATCCGATCCTGCTGCGTCCCGTCGATGAGCTGGAGCTCACCGTGCGCAGCGCGAACTGCCTCAAGGCGGAGAACATCCACTACATCGGCGATCTCGTGCAGCGCACGGAGGTGGAGCTGCTGCGCACGCCGAACCTCGGCAAGAAGTCGCTGACGGAGATCAAGGAGGTCCTGCAAAGCCACGGACTGATGCTCGGCATGCGGCTCGAGGGCTGGCCACCGGCAGGCCTCAAGCACGAGGAAGAGCGCGACGTACTGTAGAGGCGCCGAGGATTCATCATGCGACACCAACTCTCAGGCTGGCAGCTCTCGCGCAACAGCGCGCACCGGCATGCCTTGCTCCGGAACATGAGCGTCGCACTGCTGCGGCACGAGACGATCCGCACCACCGTTCCCAAGGCGAAGGAGCTGCGCCGCGTCGTCGAGCCGCTGATCACGCTCGCGAAGACCGACAGCGATGCGCGCCGGCGGCTCGCCTTTGCGCGCCTGCGGGACGCCGCGGTGGTCGAGAAGCTGTTCGCGGATCTCGGCCCGCGCTTCAAGGCGCGGCCGGGCGGCTATACGCGAATCCTGCACATGGCGCCGCGTCCGGGCGACTCCGCTCCGATGGCGCTCATGCAGCTCGTCGATCGGGCGGCCGAGGCGAAGGCCGCGGCGGAGAAGCCCCGCCGCAAGAGAAAGGCGAAGGCCGCAGCCGCCGCAGCCTGACCGGCGGCGGGCCCCGCCCCGGCGGGACTACTTGCCCTCCGCGGAAAATGCGTCCCGCGTGAGGTTCTCGGCCCCGCTCGCCCCCACGGCGAGGTCGTCCTCGATGCGGATGCCGCCGAACTTACGCAGGCTCCCGACCCGCGCCCAGTTGATCTTGGGCGCGAGCGCACCTGCGCGCGCCTGCTCGAGCAGCTGGTCGATGAAGTAGATTCCGGGCTCCATCGTCACGACGAAGCCCTCCTCGAGGATCCGCGTGAGGCGCAGGTGCGGATGGCCTTCGGGGCGCGGAATCTCACCCCCTTCGGGCGACCGCAGCAGCCCTCCCGCGTCGTGGACCTGCAGGCCGAGCAGATGACCGATGCCGTGCGGCAGGAACACGCTCGAGACGCCCGTCGCGACGGCTTCCTCCGCGTCGCAGTCCGTGATGTCCGCCTCGTGCAGGAGCTCCGCGACCAGGCGATGCGCCGAAAGATGGACATCGCGCCAGTCGACGCCGGCGTGCACACCCGAGCACAGCGCCTGCTGCACTTCGTCGAAGCGCTCGATGAGCGCTGCGAAATCGGGGTCGCGATACGAGTACGTGCGAGTCACGTCGCTCGCGTATCCGTTGGCCTCGGCGCCCGCGTCGATCAGCATCGAGTGAAGCTCCGCAGGCGGCGCGCGCTCGAGCATCTGGTAGTGGAGGACCGCGCCGCTCTCGTTGAGCGCGACGATCGGGTTGTACGGCAGCTCCTGCTCGCGGGCTCCGCAGGCGCGGATGAACTCGAGCTCGATCTCGAGCTCCGAGGCGCCGGCGGCGAAGGCGCGGGCAGCGGCCCGGTGGCCGCGAGCCGCGAGCCGGTTCGCTGCCCGCAGACACGCGAGCTCGTAGGGTGTCTTGACCGCCCGGTCGTAGTCGAGCCGGGTGAGCAGGTCCGGAGGATTGACCGCGGCGACTTCCCAGGCCGCGAGCCGCGGAAATGCCTGGCCCACGTACGCGGTGGCGCCGAGATTGCGGGGCAGCGCCTCGCGCGCGGCCACCCGATCCGCCACGGGCCGCAGATCGAACTGGGAGGTCCAGAACGCCCGGGGCGGCTCTGCGGCCTTGTACCAGTAGTCGGCCGGCCGGTTGAACAGCAGGACGGGGGTGCGGCCCGGCTCGTAGTATAGGAAGCAATCCGGCACGTCGGTGAGCGGGACCCAGGCCTTGAACCACGCATGCGCCCTGAACGGGTGAGTCTGATCGTCGCGAAAGATCGGCGTCAGGGGACCGGAATACACGATGATGCCGGTGTACCCGCACGCGGCCAGCGCACGATCGAAGCGCGCGCGCTGCGTCTGCAGGTGCGCGCCGTGGAGGGCAGCCAGATCGAGCGCTGGGTCCATCGGTACCGCCTGGGTGCTGACAAGGCCCGATTGTAGACACCCTGCACAGCCCCGAGGTCGCACGGGGCGCAACAATTCGGCATGTTGCATTGCAGCATGCTGGGCTCCGGGTGGACGCGGAGTGCGGCATGGGGGCTCCGGAACGCGGCGATGTGGGCGGAAAGCCGCTCGACCGAGAGCGGGCCGGCGCACGGCTGCGAGCCGCGCAATGGCTGTCGGTGCTCGCCGACGGTTACAGTTGCTTCATCCAGGTTTCAAAAGCAGCGGCGACTCTATAGAATCCGGCACGGCGGTCAGGAATCGCCGGACAAACTGACGTTTGTTTGACTCTTAGGTCTCACTCACCGTTGCTTCTTCTTTCGGGGTACCCCTCAATGAATACCAAACTCGCTCTCAGCGCCGCCGTGGTCGCAGCGCTCATGCTGACCGCCTGTTCCAAGCAGGAGGCCTCGAGCCCGGCACCCGCGGCGGACTCGACGCCTCCGGCCGCCGCCGCGCCGGCCGCCGCGCCGGCTGCAACTCCGCC
>JASHYG010000012.1 GCA_030043215.1 Gammaproteobacteria bacterium | reverse complement strand
GCGGGCTTCGAGGCGGACGGGCGGCTGCTCGCGCTCAACAGCTATGAGAACCGCGTGTACCAGATCGGAGATCTCGCCCGGGGACTGCTGGTGCTCAAGTTCTACCGGGCCGGACGCTGGAGCGACGAGCAGATCGGCGAGGAGCACCAGCTCACCGCCGAGCTCGCCGCGGCGGAGATGCCCGTCGCCGCGCCGATTGCGGTGGAGGGGCGGACGCTCTTTCGCTACCGCGACTTCCGCTTCGCGGTGTTTCCCTGGATGCGGGGCCGGGCTCCCGAGCTCGACAAGCCCGGGGCTCGCGCCATGCTCGGCCGGGCGCTCGGCCGGATCCACCGCATCGGAGCCGTGACGCCTTTCCGGTTCCGGCCGGCGCTCACGGTCGAGCGGCTGGGGTCCGAGGCGCGGGCTGCCGTGCTGGCAAGCGGCCTGCTGCCGGATGGTCTCGCCGGCCGCTACGCCGAGGCCTCGAGCCGGCTGCTTGAGCGGATCGAGGACACGATGCAGAGCGTCGGGGAGGTCTCTCAGGTGCGGATCCACGGCGACTGCCACCTCGGCAACCTCCTCTGGAACGAGCAGGGGCCCGTGTTCGTGGACCTCGACGATTGCATGACGGGGCCGAGGGTCCAGGACCTGTGGATGCTGGTCTCCGGCCGGCCCTTCGAGCAGCAGCGCCAGTGGGAGGAGCTCCTCGCCGGCTACCAGCAGTTCGCGGAGTTCGACTTCCGTGAGATGCGGCTGGTCGAGCCGCTCCGGGGTCTGAGGATGCTGCATCATGCCGGCTGGGTCGCGCAGCGCTGGCACGATCCGGCGTTCCCGCGGGCGTTTCCGTGGTTCGCCGAGACTCGCAATTGGGAGAGCTACGTCACGGATCTCGCCGAGCAGTCGATTACGATTGAGGATCAGCCGCTGCTCCATTGATTCTTGTGCGCTGCGCCAGGGTCCGCGCCGCGCGGTCCGGAGGAGACTCGGGCGTCCATGAAAACCGCCATGCACTTGCGCCATCTCGTCCTCGCCTGCGTGGCCCTCGGGGGCGTTGCCGCCTGCAGCCCGGCCAGCCGCTGGATCAGCAGCTGGACCCACCGGCGATCGGACCGGGCTCTCTCGCATCCGGGCGGGTCCGTTGCGGTGCAGCAGGCCAAGGCGCCGCCCGATGACGACATGGTGGTCGCCGTGAGCAATGGCACGGGCACCAGTCTGCCGGTCGAGGTGAGATTCGCGTTGCGCGAGCGCCCGGAGATCGGCAAGAGCGCCGACCTGGATCTCGAGGTGATTCCGTCGGCGCCGGTGGATCGGCTGATCACCACCTTCTACGCCGAGCCGGGACTGAGCGTCAGCGGCGGCGCGGAGCCCGCCGAGCACGATCGGCCGGAGCCCGGGGTGCCCATTGCGCACAAGCTCACGATCGTTGCGCAGCGCGATGGGATCTTCTACGTCAATGCGACCGTGCTCGCCGACTTCAACAGCGAGTCGATCGCTCACACCTTCACCATACCGGTCATCGCGGGCGCGGGCACGCCCTAACTCCCCTCCGCCCATACGCGCGGGAATCGCGAGGCGGTTCACGCGTGCCGCAGTCACACCTCTCTATGATGAGTTGCGACTCGGGGTCGCGACCTTATGTCAAATCTCCCCTCAGCTCGCCGCGCCGCGGAGCGCTCCGACGGATCGACGGAGGACGTCCCCGAGCATGGCACCACCCATGCCACGACCGTCGTCCGCGCCGATCCGGAGGACCGCGGAGCCGGGGCGGACTCTCTCCACCCGCTGCTGCAGGCCCAGCTGAAGGAGCTGCGGTTGCGAACCGGCGCCGTCGTGCCGGACGTTCAGATGCTGCTGCGGCTCGTGAGCGGCCAATACCAGTCGATGGACGAGGAGCGCCGCGGCATCGTCCGATCGATGCAGCTCATGGCGGACGAGGCGCGGGCGCTCGCGCGCGACCCGCGCGGGCCGCAGAGCGATACCTTGCGAGTGATCCTCGACCACATCAAGGAGACCGTGCTCACGGTGGATGAGCAGGGCGCCGTGCTCACGTTCAATCCGACGGGCGAGCGCGTCTTCGGCTACGACGAGGCGGAGGTGGTCGGCCAGCCTCTCGATCTCCTCGTCCCGCAGATTGCCGATCGCGGCGGCACGGCACAGGGCCTCGCGTCGATTGCAGCGTCCATCGGGGACACGGCCCTCGACCTCGCGCCGCGAGAGATCTGGGGCCGGCGCAAGTCGGGCGAGGTCTTTCCGGCGGAGATCGCCGTGAGCCGCGCGCGGCTCGACCGTGAGGAGATGTTCGTCGTCTGCATGCGCGACATCACCGAGCGCCGCTCCTCGGAGCGGCATTTGCGGGAGAGCGAGGCGCGCTACCGCATGATGGTCGATCATGCGCCGGAGGCGATCGTCGTCATCGACGCCGAGTCCGGGCTCTTCGTCGATGCGAACCAGAACGCCGAGCGCCTGTTCGGCCTGGCGCGCGAGGAGCTGTTCAAGCGCGGCCCGCCGGAGGTGAGCCCGCCCTTCCAGCCTGACGGCAAGCCGTCCATCGACGCCCCGCGCGGCTACTTCAAGCGTGCCATGGAGGGCGAGCCGCAGCGCTTCGAGTGGACGCACTGCGATGCCTCCGGACGGACCTTCGTCTGCGAGGTGCGCATGCGCACCCTTCCGTCGGTGAGCCGGCGCCTCATCCGCGGCAGCATCGTCGATATCTCCGAGCGCAAGCGCTCGGAGCGCTTGCGGGACTGCGAGCGCGAGGTGCTGCAGCTGCTCGCCTCGTTCGCCCCGCTCGGCGATGTGCTGCAGTCGATCAGCCGCCTGGTCGAATCGGTCGATGTCGGCAGCGCCTGCTCGGTGAGCCTGCTCGGTCCGGACGGCGCGACGTTCTCGACCGTCATCGCGCCGCGGCTGCAGAGCGAGCTGCACGCAGCGCTCAGCCGCGTGGTGATCGGCATTCGCAACGGCTCGTGCGCCGCGGCGGTCTATCTCGGCAGGCAGGTGCTCGTCGCGGATGTCGGCAAGGATCCTCTCTGGCGCCATCTGCGCGACGTGGCGCTCGCCGCGGGCGTGCGCGCCGTGTGGTCGACACCGATCGAGGCTGCGGACGGCAAGGTGCTCGGGGCGCTCGGCGTCTTCCGGACCCAGGTCGGTCTTCCGACCGACGCGGACGCGCGGATCATCGCTCACGCCGCGCAGCTCGCCGGGATCGCCCTGGAGCGGCGGTATGCCGAGGAGGCGCGCAAGCGTGCCGAGCAAGCCGTCTTCGCGGAGAAGGAGCGCGCCGAGGTCACCCTCAAGTCGATCGGCGATGCGGTGATCAGCACCTGCCCCGAGGGGCGGATCGAGTACATGAATCCGGTCGCCGAGCGGTTCACCGGCTGGACGGCCGCCGAGGCGCGCGGCCGTCCGCTCACGGAGGTGGTGCACCTGATCGACGAGGGCACGCGCGCCTTCGTCGCCGACCCCGTGCGGGGCCTGCTCACGCGCGGCGGCGGCATCCAGGCGGAGCATCCCGTGATCGTCACGCGCTCCGGCGAGGAGCTCGCCGTCCAGGAATCCGCCGCGCCGATCTACGACGCTCAGGGCCGCGCGGTCGGCGCGGTCTTCGTCTTCCGCGACGTGACCCAGGAGCGGCACTTGAAGCGCGCCCTGTCCTACCAGGCGAGCCACGATACGCTGACGGGGCTCATCAATCGCCGCGAGTTCGACCACCGGCTGCAGAAGGCCGTGACGCGCGCGAACCGGGGGGAGGGCGAGTACGCGCTGCTCTACATCGACCTCGATCAGTTCAAGCTGGTGAACGACACCTGCGGGCACCAGGCCGGCGACCGGCTGATGCGCAGCATCACGGGACTGCTGCGCACGCGCGTGCGGGCCTCCGACACCATCGCGCGCCTAGGGGGGGACGAGTTCGGAATCCTCCTCGGCGAGTGCACGCTCGAGCACGCCCTGCACATCGCCGAAGGCGTGCGCCAGGCGATCTTCGCGTACCGTTTCGAGTGGGGGTCGAGGACGCTGTCCGTCGGCGCGAGCATCGGGATCGTCCAGGTGAAGCGCGACACCGCGAGCTCCGCGAGCCTGATGAGCGCCGCGGACATCGCGTGCTACGCGGCGAAGGAGCAGGGGCGCAACCGCATCCACGTGTACGAGAGCGGCGGGGCCTCGAGCCGCGAGCGGGAGATGCACTGGGCGACTCGCATCACCCGTGCCGTCGAGGAGAACCGCCTCGAGCTGTACTTCCAGCCCATCCTCCCCATCGCCGAGGGCGGCGGGTTGCCGCCCTTTCACGAGCTCATGGTGCGCCTGCGCGACGAGGACGGCCGCCTCATCCTGCCGGGTGAGTTCATCCCGGCCGCGGAGCGGTACAACGTCATGCCCTCGATCGACCGCTGGGTCGTGCTGCAGGCGACGGCGATTCTGCGCCGGCAACGCGAGCTCGCCGGCGAGACGCCGCTGCTCGCGGTCAATCTCTCGGGCAACTCGCTCAACGATCAGTCCTTCTTGGACTTCGTGCTCCAGCACGCAGTGGACAGCGCGGTCGCGCGGAGCCTGTGCTTCGAGATCACGGAGACCGCCGCCGTCACCAGCCTCTCGGACGCGATGTACTTCATGCAGGAGCTGCGCGGGCGCGGCTGCAAGTTCGCCCTGGACGACTTCGGCAGCGGCCTCTCGTCGTTCATGTACTTGAAGACCCTGCCGGTCGATTTCTTGAAGGTCGACGGGCAGTTCGTGACTCACCTCACCTCGAGTCCCCTCGATCGCAGCATGGTCGAGGCGGTCGGCAACATCGGGCGCACGCTCGGGATCCGCACCGTCGCCGAATGTGTCGAGTCGCAGGAGGCGCTCGATGAGCTGAAGCGGATCGGCATCGACTTCGTGCAGGGCTACTTCCTGGGCAGGCCGCGCCCGATCGCCGAGCTCTCGGGGGGCGTCGGCCCATCTCCTTAGGCCGCGAGGCCCGCGACCCGCCTCCTTAGGCCATCACGGCCCGCTTCGCTTGCCCGTCTCGTTGGTCCGCGAGGGCCCCGCCCGTCCGGTCCGGAGAGCTCTAGTGCCCGTCCTCAGCCTGCCTCGTTGGCGCACACGAACAGGTGCGCGGGCAGAACGTTGAGGGGCTCGAAGCCGCGCTGGACCACCTCGAACGTGCGCTGCAGGTCGGGCAGCACACGGCTCGAGAACTGATAGACGAGGAAGGCGCCGCCCGGCTCGAGCGCGGCGCGGGTCTTGCGGACGATATCGGTGCGCACGCCCTCCGGCATCGTGCTGAAGGGAATGCCGGAGATGATGTAGCTCGCCGCGGGCAGCCCCAGGCGCTCGAGGATGCTGTTCACGTCCGCCGCGGAGCCCTGGACGACGTGCAGCCGCGGATCGGGCATCGCGGCACCGAGAAACTCGACGAAGTCCCGGTTGGTCTCGATGGCGACGACGTGCCCGTCGGGCCGCATCTGCCGCAGGATCTGCGCGGTGATGCTGCCGACCCCCGGTCCATACTCGACGATCACTCGCGCGCGCTGCCAGTCGATGGGCTCCAGCACCTGTTTGATGAGAAATCGCGAGCTCGGGATGATCGACCCCAGCATGCGGGGGTGGCGCAGGAAATTGCGGGCGAACAGCAGCGCATCCGCTAACCGCGAGGGGACTTTGTCGGACATAAGCGACTCACAGGGGGCGTGACTCGGGACTCGAACACACCCGTGCCGTGGAAGTTCCCGGGGAG
>JASHYG010000167.1 GCA_030043215.1 Gammaproteobacteria bacterium | reverse complement strand
CGATGCTCGCCCGCACTCACGGGCAGCCCGCGAGCCCGACGACGCTCGGCAAGGAGCTCGCGAACGTCGTGGCGCGCCTTGCGCGCGCGCAGCGCCGGCTCGCCTCGGTCGAGATCCTCGGCAAGTGGAACGGCGCGGTCGGCAACTTCAACGCACACGTCGCAACCGTGCCGTCGGTCGACTGGCCGCAGCTTGCGCGCCGCTTCGTCGAATCCCTCGAGCTCGGCTACAACGCCTACACCACGCAGATCGAGCCGCACGACTGGATCGCCGAGTACTGCGACGCCGTCGCCGCGGTCAACGTGATCCTCATCGACTGGTGCCGCGATGCGTGGAGCTACATCTCGATCGGCTACCTGCGCCAGCGTCCCGTCGCGGGCGAGGTCGGCTCCTCCACCATGCCGCACAAGGTCAACCCGATCGACTTCGAGAACGCGGAAGGCAATCTCGGCGTCGCGAACGCGCTGCTGCGGCACTTCTCCGAGAAGCTTCCGGTCTCGCGCTGGCAGCGCGATCTCACCGATTCGACCGTGCTGCGCAACGTCGGCGTCGCGTTGGGCCACACGCTCGTCGCCTGGCGCGCCGTGCTGCGCGGCCTCGCGAAGGTCGAGGCCGATCCCGCGTGCATCGCCTCCGACCTCGACGAGGCCTGGGAGGTGCTCGCCGAGGCCTATCAAACGGCGTTGCGCGCGGCGGGCGTCCCCGAAGGCTACGAGCTCCTGAAATCTCTGACGCGCGGCCGGACGGTCGACCCTCGAGCGCTCGCAGCACTCCTCGACTCCCTGCCGCTCGAGGAGCGGCTCAAGTCCGGCCTCAAGAAGCTGCGCCCGGCAGATTATGTCGGATTAGCGGCGCGCCTGGCACGCGAGATCGCGCCCTGAGCGTGGACCGAACGGTGAACCGCCTCGCCTTTCCGCCGCGGTCGCGGCGGGGGCCGGCGAAAGCGTGACCGGGTCGACGCATTCCCGCCCGACGCCTTTCTAATATGACACCGCCTGCGTGCCCGCGGGCGGTCTCGTAATTACAAACGACGTCGAATGACTAGGTCCGGGGAAAGCGAACCGACGAGCGTCTTCGCCTTGCTGGCGGGCGCCCGATACGCATCGGAGGACTCGGCGCGCAGCGTGAGCCTCGCGACGCCTCCCCGCACCGACGAGCTTCTGACGGTGCTCACCTCGCTCGCGGAAGCCCGTGCGGCCGTCGATACCGCCGCGGTCTCCGCGCAACGCATGATCTCCATCTACACGCCGGATCTCGAGCCGGAGCTCTACGACGAGACCGCATTCCTCGAGATCATCAAGCGGTTCGTGCTCTCGCGCAGCTTCTCCAAGGTCCGCGTGCTGCTCGGGGACTGCACCCGCGTGATGCGCGACAACCGTTTCGTCGCGATGGGGCGGCGCCTGTCGAGCTACATCGACATCCGCAACGTCGCGGATCACACGCCCCAGCGAGCCTCGGCGTACCTCATCGCCGACGACCGCGCCATCGTCTATCGGCTGCGGGCGGACACCTGGGACGGCATCGCCGACTTCAACAATCCGCCCGTCGCGCGGCTGTACCTCAACGAGTTCGACAGCCTCTGGGGCGCATGCGCTCCGGAGCAGGCGCCGCGCGCCCCATCCACTGCTCGAAGCTGACGCGCTCTCGAGCGGCACCGCCCCGTGGGTATAATCGAGCGCATGCCGCTCAAGCCGGAATTGACCGTCGCCGTGCTCGCCGAGGATCACGGCCGGTTCCTCACGGTCGAGGAGCGCATCAAGGGACGTAACGTATTCAACCAGCCGGCCGGGCACGTCGAGGACGGCGAGACGGTGATCGAGGCCGTCGTCCGCGAGGCTCGGGAGGAGACCGCCTGGCGATTCAGCCCCGAGGCGCTGCTCGGAATCTATCTGTGGCGCTATCCGGGCACCGGCCGCTACACGTTGCGCTTCGCCTTCACCGGCACGGTCCACGATCACGACGCCGGGCAGCCGCTCGACCGGGGGATCCTGCGCACGCACTGGCTCACCCGCGCGGAGCTCATCGAGCGGGAGCCGCATCTGCGCAGCCCCCTCGTGCTGCGCTGTGTCGACGACTACCTGACCGGCCGCCGCCTCCCGCTCGAGACCATTGCCTGTCTCGACGTGCGTGCGGCGACCGGGACGCAGGCCGCGAGTCTCTAGCCGACCGCGCCCTCGCCGGCGCGGTCGCGCCTGTCTGCGGTCGCCTGGTCGGCGCCTGCCGCCGCTAGCGAGCCTGATACCATACGGCATGGACACGAAGTCCTCCGCACGCGTCATCGTCGGGCTCTCGGGCGGAGTCGACTCCGCCGTCGCCGCCTTGCTGCTCAAGGAGCAGGGTTTCGACGTGCAGGGGCTCTACATGAGCAACTGGGAAGACGACGATGCCTACTGCACCGCCGCCCAGGATTTCCAGGATGCCCGTGCCGTGGCGCGCGAGCTCGCAATCCCTCTGCACCGGGTGAGCTTTGCCGCCGAGTACCGCGCGCGCGTCTTCGATCAGTTCCTCGCCGAGCACCGCGCCGGCCGCACACCGAACCCCGACGTAGTGTGCAACCGCGAGGTGAAGTTCGGCGTGGCCCTGCGCTACGCCTGGCGCCTGGGGGGGGAGTGGTTCGCGACCGGGCACTACGCGCGCCTCGTCCGCGGCCCCGGGGGAACCGAGCTGCACCAGGCTCGCGACCGCGCCAAGGACCAGACGTACTTCCTGCATGCAGTAGAGCGAGGAGAGCTCGAGCGCGTCCTCATGCCGGCCGGCGAGCTGCTCAAGGAGGAGGTGCGCG
>JASHYG010000166.1 GCA_030043215.1 Gammaproteobacteria bacterium | reverse complement strand
ATGGCCGCCTGCGCCTGCGCGAGGAGCGGGGCGAGACGGCTGGTATCGAGCCGCGCGAGAGACTGACCGCGCTTGACACGATCCCCCTCCTGCACCAGCACGGCGGCGATCCGCTCGCTGTTGTTGAACGCGAGGTCCACCTCCCGCAGATCGACGTTGCCGTAGAGAACGAGCTCCGTACGGACGGCGTGGCGCTGCGTCAGCCACCACGCAAACCCGGCCGCGGCAGCCACGACGGCCGCAATGGGCACCCAGCGTTTCACCAGCCGCTCCTCCCGAGCCGCCCGACCGGGGCGGCTCGACTTCCGTACCGGAATAGTCTATCGTTCGATAGACATCTGTCAAATGATAGTAATTGTCGGACATGCCTCGAACGGCCGCGCACCGTACGCACCTCACCAAGCAAAGGACGAGCCAGCCGCCGCGGCGCCACCCCGCCGCGGGCGGCTACGCTCGCGGCGAGCGCACGCGCCGCACGATCATCGAGACCGCCATCGAGATGTTCGGCAGCTTGGGCTACGAGCGAACCTCCACGCGCGCCATCGCCCGGCGCGCGGCGGTGAGCCTGCCCGCGCTGCAGTACTACTTCGGCGGCAAGGAGGGCCTGCACCTCGCCTGCGCCGAGTACATCACGGCCGACGTGCGGATGCGCCTCGACCCGGCTGCGGCCCGCGTCAGCGAGGAGCTGAGCGATCCCGGCCTCTCGCGCTCGGCGCTGCTCGGGCTGCTGAGGAGGGTGATGGAGCCGTTCCTCGAGGCCATGGCGACCGAGCGCCCCGAGAGCTGGGTGCTGTTCTTCACGCGCGCCCAGATCGAGCGCAGCGCCGCATTCGACGTGCTGTTCGAGCGAGTGGCCGGCACGATCACGCGGCTCTCGGCGCAGATCGTCGCGCGCATTCTCGGGCGTCCGCCCGCCGACCCGGAAGCGCTCATCCGCGCGCTGACCCTCGTCGGACAAATGGCGCTGATCCGCCGCGGCAGGCCGATTCTCCTGCGCGCCCTCAAATGGCCGGACTTCAGCGGCAAGCGGCTGCAGATCCTCAAGGACGCGCTGTGGAGGCAGATCGAGGCCGGACTCGCCGGGGATTGAGCGCAGCAGCGCGTCCGCGAGCCTGGTAAATTGATGCCGCATGGCCGACCACACCGAATGGTCATTCCCGGCGGCGCTCCAGCCAGCGCCCGAGCGGCTGCAGTTCGACCTCGACTCCGCCATGCGGTCGGTGGTCATGGTGCATGCCGAGATTCCGGAGGACGCCTTCACAGCGAACGCCCTCGGCACCGAGCGCGTCGGCAGCGGTGTGGTCATCGCCGCCGACGGCCTGGTGCTCACGATCGGCTATCTGATCACCGAGGCGAGCAGCATCTGGCTCACGACTCACGATGGGCGAGTCCTCCCGGGACACGCGCTCGCCTTCGATCAGACGACGGGCTTCGGCCTGGTGTTGCCACTCGGACAGCTCGCGCTACCGGCACTGGAGCGCGGCTCCAGCCGCTCTCTCGAGGTCGGCCACGAGGTGATCGTGATCGGCCACGGGGGCCTCTCCCACTCGCTCAACGCCAAGATCATCGCCCGCCGGGAGTTCGCCGGATACTGGGAGTACGTGCTCGACGAGGCACTGTTCACGGCGCCACCGCATCCCGAGTGGGGAGGCACGGCGCTCGTCGGCATGGACGGACGCTTGCTCGGCATCGGCTCCCTCCTGGTGCAGGAATCGGTGAGCGGCGAGAGCTTCGATGCCAACATGTTCGTGCCCATCGATCTGCTCGAGCCGGCGCTCCATGACTTGCGGAGCCTAGGGCGGCCGGGGGGCCCTCCGCGCCCGTGGCTCGGTCTGTATGCCGCGGAGGTCCGGGACCGTCTCATGGTCAGCATGCTCGCGCAGAGCGGGCCGGCGTATCGCGCCGGCGTGCGCCGCGGAGATTTCGTCCTGGCGGTGGCGGAACACCCCGTCTCGAGCCTGGCGGACCTGTTCCGCAAGATCTGGAGTGTCGGACCGGCCGGCTCGGAAGTCCCGCTAACCCTCGGGCGGGGCGAGGAAACCCTGCACGTGCGCGTTCAATCGGCGGACCGGAACGAGTTTCTCCTCAAGCCGCGCCACCACTGAGGCGGTGGGCGCGCAGGATGCCCGTGAGCGCGCCGGCCACCCGGGTGACATCCTCGTCGCGCATGGCCGGGAACAGAGGCAGCGTGAGGAGGTTGCGGCCGACTCGCTCGGCGTTAGGAAAGTCGCCCGGCCGCCAGCCGAGGCGGCGATAGAGCGCGAACAGATGAATGGCCGGATAGTGCACGCCGCTGCCGATGCCGGCGTCGCGCAGCAGGCGCATCACTTCCGCACGGGGGATGGAGAGCCGCTCCTCCGGCAGCACGACCTGGAACATGTGCCAGTTGCTCCCGGTGAAATCGGCGACGGGTAGTCCGAGTCCGAGCTCACCCGCGCCGTGATCCGCCAGCGTCCGGAAGTAGGCCCTGGCGAGCTCGCGCCGCCGCGCATTGAAAGCCTCGAGGTGAGCGAGCTGGCCGAGCCCCACGCGAGCCGCCACGTCGGTGAGGTTGAATTTGCCGCCCGCGATCTCGACCTCCATCCCATCGAAGCCGCTGCGCACGACGCCCTGCAGCCGGTACTGCTCGGCGAGAGCGGCCTCGCGCTCGTCGTTGAGCACGAGGCAGCCGCCCTCGATCGACGTCACGTTCTTGTTGGCGTGAAAGCTGAACGACACGAAGTCGCCGAACGACCCGATGCGCCTGCCGCGCCAGGTGCTGCCGAGCGCCTGTGCCGCATCCTCGATCACCCGCAGCCCGCGCCCCTGCGCGATCGCATGCAGCCGGTCGCGGTCCACCGGCAACCCCGCCAGGTCCACGGGCAGCAGCGCGCGGGTGGCCGGGGTGATCGCAGGCTCGATGCGGTCGAGATCGATGTTGCGGGTGATCGGATCGATGTCGACGAACACCGGCCGCGCGCCGACGGCCAGGACGACGTTGCTCGTCGCCACCCAGGAGAGCGGGGTCGTGATGACCTCATCGCCCGGCCCGACGCCCGCGATGCGCAGCGCGATCTCCATCGTGCACGTGCCGGAATTGAATGCGCGCACCGGCCGGCCGCCCAGGTATTCGCAGAGCCGGGCCTCGAAGGCCTTCACCTGCGGGCCGGAGGTGATCCATCCGGAGCGCAGCACCTCCGCCACTCCCGCGATCGTCTCCTCGTCGATGCTCGGACGAGTGAAGGGCAGGAAGTCACTCATGGCCGCCTCGCGCTCAGTGCCCGAGCCGCGTGAGAACCAGCACACCGGCGACGATCAGCGCGATGCCGGCGAGCTTGCCGACCGAGAGCACCTCGCCGAACAGCGCCGCGGCCGCGAACGCATTGATGACATAGCCGATCGAGAGCATGGGGTAGGCGACGCTCACGGGAACGCGCGAGAGCGCGCCGACCCATAGAACGACGCTGACCGCGTAGCAGGAGAGTCCCGCCCAGAGCGGCAGCGTGCGCAGCAGCTGCACCGCGGCGGCCCACGACAGGCTTCCGGTATCCGCGAACAGCATGCCGCTCGAGCGGGTGGCGGCCTTGAGGAAGAGCTGCGCTGCAGCATTGAGCGCGACGCCCCCGAGCAGCAGGATCCAGGTGATGAAGCTCATGGGGTCAACGCCGGCTCACGATGAGTTCGTCGGGCGACCGGGCGCGCGGCACCATCGGCAGGCCGTCACGCATCAGCACGGCGTAGGTCGCCGGCTGCATCACGGCAAGCGCCTGGCTGTCGGCGCGCCAGCGCGGCTCGAACGCGGCGAGCGAGTCGACCGCCTGCTGTGGGGCGAGTGTGAGGCCGAAATCGAGCTCTCCGCGATAGCTCACCAAGGTCACCGTGCGCCGGAGGTAGAAGGGCAGGCTCTGATCATACATTCGCACGCTGTAGACCGCCGGGATGGCGCGCAGATCCGGGGCGAGCTGGGCGAGCAGCGGACCGCCAGAATAGATGGGCGCGAGCGCGCGGGCGGCCCAGATGAGGCCGATGAAACCGGCGTAGGCCGTCGCCCCGATCGCGACGGTCAACGGGAGACTGCCGCCACGCAAGCTGCGCACGATCGCGCCGCCGGCGATGAGCACCGCGCCGATGTAGAGGAGAGGCCGGCGGATGTCGAGGAAATAAGGGGCTCTCGTGGGATTGTGGAGCAGCCGGGGCAACAGCGCCGCGCCCACCGCGAGCGCGATGCCGGCCGCGATCAATCCGATGCCTGTCGCGCGAAGGTCGTCCCGCAGGCGGGCCTCCGGGGCGCTGCCCACGAGCAACGCGAGACCCGGGAACATGGGCAGGATGTACGGGATCAGCTTCGAGTCGGACGCGGAGAAGAAGACGAGCACGACGACGCTCCACACCCAGAGGAGCCGGCGGGCATCGAACCGTCCGCTTGGCGCCGAGGCGCGCCAGCCGGTCGCGAGCGCGCGCAGCATCGGCGCGATCCAGGGCAGGGAGCCGACCGCGAGGACCTCCGCGAAGAACCACCACGGCTGGTAGCGGGCCTCGATGCGCGTGAGGAAGCGCTCGAGGTGCTCCCGCACGAAGAAGAAATCGAAGAACGACGGCACCCTCCGCTCGATGGCGAGGAGCCACGGCAGCGTGAGCAGCAGGAAGAGCACGAGGCCGGGGAGCACGGAGAGTCGCATCCAGGGCTTGAGGTCGCGGTGGAGCACGGAGTACGCCGCGAGCGCGAGCACCGGGAGGGCGCCCGCCTCCAGGCCCTTCGTGAGAAAGGCGCCGGCGGCGCTCGCCCACGCGAGCGCCATCCAGCGGCGCCGCGCGCTGGGATCGGTGCGAGCATCCTGCGCCACGCAGAAGGCGGCGAGCGTGATCGTCATGAGGAGCGTCAGGCTCATGTCGATCGTGAGCTGGTGGCTCATCACCATGACGAGGAGCGAGCTCCCGCAGACGATCCCGCTCCGTGAGGCTGCGGCGGCGCCCCAGAGCCGCAAGGCGAGCCACGCCGTGACGAGCGCCGTTGCGATGCCGCAAAGGCCGGTATACAGGCGCGCCGACCAGACGCTCTCGCCAAATAGCCGATAAGCCACCGCCGTCGCCCAGTACTGCAGCGGCGGCTTCTCGATGTAGACGAGCCCGTCGAGCCGCGGGACGATCCAGTCGCCCGTCGCCAGCATCTCCCGCGGGATCTCCGCGTAGCGTCCCTCGTCCGGATTGTAGAGAGCACGCCCGCCGTTGAGCGCGATCCACGAGACCACGATCGCAAGCAGCGCGATCGCGAGCAGGACGGTCTTGAGCGCGACCTGCTTGGACGCCCCGGCCGTCACGATTCGAGCGCCGGCGCGGAGTTCACGGCATCGAGCGAGCGCCCCTGCACCGCGAGCACGCCGCTGCGGCCCGGCACCTCCTCGAGCTCGACGCGGTGGCGCGGCACACCGGTCCCGAGACGCGCGGCGAGATCCCGCATGGCGACGAGCGCGCAGCCCTCCTCGAGCCACGACCGCAGCAGCCATTCGAATTGCGGCCGGAGCCTCATTCCCTCGAGCTCGGCGTGCAGCGTGAAGACGTGCGGAATGGACGCCGCAGCGCGCGTGATCCTGAGGACCTCCTCTGCCGCAGCGGCCGCATCCCGCCCGTCAACGCCGATCAGCTCGTCGAAGGTCGGCAACGTCGTCGGGATCTGCACGCAGCGCCCCACGACGCCGCCCATGGAGGGGTAGAACGGCTGCGAGCCGCGCGTGTCGCTTGCGAAGGCGAGACCGAATTCCTGCTCGAGCGGCAGCACGTGCGCGTTGATCTGCCAGCCCGCGGCGGCATGCGAGCGTGGCGGCTCCCCGAACACCGCGGCGAACGCCGTCACGGCCCGCTCGAGCTCGCGGCGCGTCCAGGCCGCGCCGGCCCGGCGGACGCCGTCCTGCCAGCGCACGTGGTCGTGACAATGAACGCCGACCTCGAAGCCTGCGTCGCGCACGGCACGCATCACGTCTCCCGCGCGCGCGCCGATACGCGGACCGGGCAGCAGCGTGCCGTAGAGCAGCGTCCGCAAGCCGTAGTGCGAGGCGACCGAGGTCCTACGGACCTTGCGCAGGAATCCCGGCCGCAGGATCCGCTTGAGCGCGCGTCCGGTGTGGTCGGGCCCGACGCTGAAGTAGAACGTCGCGCCGGCTCCGAGCCTGCTCAGGAGCGCGGCGAGAGCGGGCACTCCCTCGAGCGTTCCCCGCAACGTATCGACATCGACCTTGAGTGCGACGCGACGCTCCGTGTGCGTCGCAGCGGCCGCGGGACGTTGCAGCGCCGCGGGACGTTGCGGCGCCGCAGGAGATGGGGGTGCCGCGGGAGGCAGCGCCATCGCGAGATCAGCCGGCCTCGACGAGTGCCCGCGCGGCCGGCAGGTTGGCCCGGTAGGATTCGAAGATGCTGCGCAGCGCCGCCGGCATGTCGATGCTCGGAGTCCAGCCGAGCTCCTCCGTGGTATTGCGGATCCAGGGCACTCGGGCCCTCACATCCTGATAGC
>JASHYG010000165.1 GCA_030043215.1 Gammaproteobacteria bacterium | reverse complement strand
GGGCGACATCGTGATCGACGGCGGCAACTCCCACTACCACGACGATCTCCGCCATGCCGAGACTCTGCGCTCGGCCGGGATGCATTTCGTCGACGTGGGCACGAGCGGGGGCGTGCTCGGCCTGGAGCGGGGCTTCTGTCTGATGATCGGCGGAGAGCCTGAGGTCGTCGCCTCACTGGATCCAATCTTTGCGACGCTGGCGCCCGGCGGGCGACCGCCCGCCAAGGGCCATGGCACGGCGGAGCAGGGATATCTGCACTGCGGTCCCAACGGCGCGGGACACTTCGTGAAGATGGTCCACAACGGCATCGAGTACGGGATGATGGCGGCGTACGCCGAGGGCCTCAATGTGCTCAAGCATGCGGACGTCGGCTTCGAGCAGCAGGTCTCGGATGCCGAGACCGCGCCCTTGAGCGATCCGCGCCTGTTCCAGTACCGGATCGATCTGGCGGCCGTGACGGAGGTCTGGCGGCACGGGAGCATCATCACCTCGCAGCTGCTCGATCTCACGGCCGGCGCGCTCGCGAAGGACCCGCAGCTCGCGGGCTTCGCCGGCCGAGTCTCCGACTCCGGGGAGGGGCGCTGGACGCTCCAGGCGGCGATCGAGGAAGGGGTGCCGGCATACGTGCTGAGCGCCGCGCTCTTCAGCCGCTTCGACTCGCGCGGGCGCGGCGAGTTTGCCGACAAGGTCCTCTCCGCGATGCGCCTGGGGTTCGGCGGCCACCAGGAGCGCTGAGGGCCCGAGCGATGCCGCAGGCATCCGACGCACTGGTGCTCTTCGGCGCGACGGGCGACCTGTGCCATCGCAAGATCTATCCGGCGCTCTACCACCTCGTCGAGCGCGGCCGGCTCGATGTTCCCATCGTCGGCGTGGCCCGCGCGGGATGGACAGCCGAGCAGTTCGCGGGGCGCGTGCGCGAGAGTGTCGGCAAGTTCGTGCCACAGGCGAACGACGATGTGGTGAGCCGCCTCATCGCGCTCCTCCGGTACGTCGATGGCGACTACCGCCAGAGCCCGACCTTTCAAGCGTTGCGCAGGTGCTTGGGGGTCGCCTCACGCCCGCTGCACTACCTTGCGATCCCTCCGAGCATGTTCCCGGAGGTCGTGACGATGCTCGGCTCGTCGGGCTGCGCCGCGGGCGCCCGCGTCGTGGTCGAGAAGCCGTTCGGCCGCGACCTGCCGTCCGCGCTCGCGCTCAATCACACCCTGCACGAGGTGTTCGACGAGTCGGCCATCTTTCGCATCGACCACTACCTCGGCAAGGAGCCGGTACAGAACCTCCTGTATTTCCGCTTCGCGAACTCCTTTCTCGAGCCGGTCTGGAACCGCAACTACGTCGCGAGCGTGCAGATCACGATGGCCGAGAAGCTCGGCATCGCGGGCCGGGGCCGCTTCTACGAGGAGGCGGGCGCGATCCGCGACGTGATCCAGAACCATCTGCTGCAGATCGTCGCGTTCCTCGCGATGGAGCCGCCGGTCCGCTACGCGCGGGATGCGCTGCGGGACGAGAAGGTGAAGGTGTTCCGCGCGATCCGGCCGCTCGACCCGGGGAAGATCGTGCGCGGGCAGTTCGAGGGCTACCGGCAGGAGCCCGGAGTCGCGCCCGACTCGCGCGTCGAGACCTTCGCTGCCGTGCGGCTGCAGATCGATTCCTGGCGCTGGAGCGGTGTGCCGTTCTTCTTGCGCACGGGCAAGTGCCTGCCGGTCACGGCGACGGAGGTGGTGGTGGACCTGCGGCCGCCGCCAGCCAACGTCTTCGGCGTCCTCGCCCCCGGCCAGCCGAATTACCTGCGCTTTCGCTTGGGGCCGGATGTCGCGATCGCGCTCGGCGCTCGCACGAAGCAGCCGGGTCCGGCGATGCAGGGCCGCGAGGTCGAGCTCTTGGTGAGCCAGCAGCAGGCCGATGCGATGGATGCCTACGAGCGCCTGATCGGCGATGCGATGGTCGGAGACGCCGTGCTCTTCGCGCGCGAGGACGAGGTGGAGGCGGCCTGGGCCGTGGTCGATCCGGTGCTCCGCGCGCAAACCCCGGTCTACGAGTATCCGCAGGACAGCTGGGGCCCGCCGCAGGCCGAAGCGATCATCGCCGAGGGCCCTTGCAGCTGGCACAACCCGGGCGAGGAGCCACGCGACTGGACGCGCGCTTCCGGACGAGAAGAAACCCGTAAATCGGCCCCATGACTTCGAGCGGCGCGGGATGCCCGCGAGCCGGGCGAGACGCTACCCGCGGGAAGCCGGCCACGCCTGCGGCTCCGTCCAAACCTCGACGGACTTGCAGCCGGACACCGCCTGCCACGCCGTGAGGGCCGGGCTGCGCTCGAGCAGCGCGGTGAGCGCCGTGCGCTTGTCGGCGCCCGCCACGACGAACACAACCTCCTCCATCCGGGCGAGCACCTCGGGCGTGACGCTGACAGCGTCGCGGCCGTCCGGCCGGTGGACCGAGATGGCCCGGTGGCCGCGCGCCCGCTCGATGTCCTCCGCGTGAAATAGCGAGGCCGTGTGGCCGTCGGCGCCGAGGCCGAGCAGTCCGAGGCCGAAGCGCGTGCCGGCGCCCGCGAGCTCCGCGAGCCTGCGTTCATAATCCGCGGCTGCCTCCTCTAGGGGCAGCTCGGTCCGGACGCGCAGCACACGCTCCGGAGGGAGCGCGAGCGCATCGAGCAGCGGCCGTGTCTGGTGGTAGTTGCTCGCGTCCGAGTCGGACGGCACGTAGCGGTCATCGCTGTAGAAGAGCGTCAGCCCCAGGGCCGGCCGCACACCCTGCTGTCCGAGCGCGCGGTATGCCGGGAGCGGCGTGGTCCCGCCCGACAGCATCACCGCGGAGGGGCCGGCGGCGCCTGCACCGGTGAGTGCACGCTCGAGCCGGCGAGCGAGCGCCGAGATGAGCTCCGCGCGATTCGCGAAGCAGTGAGCACGCACTCCGCCGCCGTCCGGGCCCGAATGCCCGGGACCGCTCGCGCTTGCCATGGGGCCTCCTTCCGGCTTCCGCCGCGCACTACCGGCTCTGCGGACTCTCCACCACGCGGATCCGGGCCTCGAAGCTCATCTCGCCCCGCAGTCCCTTGATCCGCAGCATGTCGCCGGGCATGAGGCTCGCGATGTGCGCCATGACCGCCTGCGCGTTCTCGGCCCGGACGCCGTCGATCTCCGTGATCAGGTCGCCGGACCGCAACCCCGCCTGCACCCCGGGGCTGCCCAGGTAGAGCGTCGCGATGACGACGCCCCCGTGAGCGAGTCCGAGCTGTGCGGCCTGCTCGGCCGTCACGTCCTCCGGCACGATGCCGATCCACCCGCGAACGACCCGGCCCTTCTCGATGATCTCGCGCACGACGCCCCGCACCATGTTCACGGGAATGGCGAATCCGATGCCCTCGACGACGCCCTGGCTACCGAGGCTCGTGTTGGCGATCGCCGTGTTGATCCCGACGAGCTCGCCGGTCGTATCGATGAGCGCCCCGCCGGAGTTGCCGGAGTTGATCGGCGCGTCCGTCTGGATGAAGTCCTCGAGAGTGGCGATCCCGAGCTGCTGGCGGCCCGTCGCGCTCACGATGCCGTGGGTCACGGTCTCGGACAGTCCGAGCGGATCGCCGATGGCCAGCACCACGTCCCCGACCCGCAGCTCATCCGAGCGCCCGAGGGGCATCACCGGCAGATTCGGCAGATCGATCTTCAGCACGGCGAGGTCGGTGTCCGGATCGCGGCCGACGATGGTCGCATCCGCGGTGCGTCCGTCCGCAAGCTGGACACGGATCTCAGCGGCGTTCGCGATCACGTGCTGGTTGGTGACGATGTGCCCCTGCTCGTCCACGATGACCCCGGAGCCCAGGCTGCGCTCGATGCGCTGGCGATAGAGCGGACGGAAGGAGTCGCCGAACAGCTCGT
>JASHYG010000164.1 GCA_030043215.1 Gammaproteobacteria bacterium | reverse complement strand
CGCGCGCCCAGTCGATGGGCTCGAGGACTTGTTTGATGAGGAACCGCGAGCTCGGGATGATCGACCCCAGCATGCGGGGATGTTGCAGGAAGTTACGGGCGAACAGCAGCGCATCCGCAAACCGCGACGGGGCTTTTTCGGGCATATGTAATTCTTCCACGGCGGGTCGGGCCCGCGGTCGGCCCGCGTACTTTAGCTCATCTTCCGTCGTGCCACGAACTGGCTCACGGATTGGCTACGGCGCGGGATGCGCGCGAGGCGGATCGGCCCGACGCCATTCACCGGTATTGTTTTACATAATGTACCGTCCCGCTGCTCCCGTCATCGCAGGAATCGCGCCGCACAGGTACGCTCCGGACGCGTCCCACCGAGCTCGGGTATGGATATCTTTCTCTGGAAGCAGCTGCTGAAGAATCTGGTGCTCCCGCCGACGGGTCCCCTGCTTCTCGCCGTCGTGGGACTCATCGTCTGGGTGGGCGCCAGGCGGCGCGGAGCGGGCGTTGGGCTGCGCGGAGTCGGACTCGCGCTCTGCGCCGCGGGCGTCGTTCTCCTCTGGGCGCTCTCCACTCCCATCGTCGCAGACGGCCTCATGCGCTCGGCGGAGCGATATCCCGCGCTCGATCTCGGCAAGCCCGTCGATGCTCAGGCCATCGTCATCCTCGCAGGGGGAGTGCGGCCGGATGCGCCGGAGTACGGCGGCCGCCCGGCGCCGAGCTCGACGACCCTGCAGCGCCTCGTGTATGGCGCGCAGGTCGTCCGGGTGACGGGGCTGCCGGTGCTCGTCTCGGGCAGCCGCTCCGAGGCCGAGGCGATGAGCGATTTTCTGCGGACCGACCTCTCCGTGACGCCTCGATGGGTCGAGAATCATTCGCGTGACACGCGCGAGAATGCCCAGAAGTCCGCCGCGATCCTCGAGCGGGCGGGCATACACAAGGTCGTGCTGGTGACCTCCTCGGAGCACATGGCGCGGTCGGTCACGGAATTCCGGATCGCGGGGCTCGCGGTGGTGCCTGCCCCCGCGGAGATGTGGACGCGCCGTGACCGCGCGTTCCTCGTCTGGGTGCCGAATGCCGAGGCGCTGGTCCGCTCGCAGCGCGCGCTCTACGAGGTGCTCGGCCGCATCGTGCAGTCGATCCGCCTCGAGTTTGCCGCCGGCGCGCCCGCCGCCGCGCCCGCGGGCGGACACCCCTGAGCCTCGAGCCCACCCCTTGCCCCCGCTCACTGCCCAGGCCGCACTACCGCTCGCGGCGCCGCCCCGCTCGGTAGCGGTGCTGAGACTCTCCGCGATCGGCGATATCTGCCACACGCTGCCCGTGGTCCACACGCTGCAGCGCGCATGGCCCGAGGCCCGGTTCACGTGGATCATCGGCCGCGCGGAGGCGGCGCTCGTCAGCGGCATCGAGGACATCGAGCTCATCGTGGTGGACAAGCGCGCGGGCCGCGCCGGCGCGGCGCAGGTCCGCCGCATGCTCGCCGCGCGCCGTTTCGATCTGCTGCTGCACATGCAGTTTGCCTGGCGCGCGAGCATGGTCGCGAGGCGGGTCCGGGCGCCGGTGAAGCTCGGCTACGACCGCGAGCGGGCGCTCGACCTGCAGTGGCTGTTCACCACGCACCGCATCGAGCCCGCGGCACGGGAGCACGTGATGGACGGCCTGTTCGGCTTCGCGCGCCGTCTCGGCGTGCACGGGCGCGACTACCGCTGGGACATCCCGGTGCCTGCCGGCGCACGCGAGCACGCGGCGCGGGTCATCCCCGACGGCAGCCGGACCTTGATCGTGAGTCCGTGCTCGAGCCACCCGGTGCGAAACTGGCGACCGGAGTACTACGCGCAGGTGGCCGACTACGCCGTCCGCCGCCTGGGGCTGCGCGTGCTTCTCTGCGGCGGCACCTCGGCCCTGGAGCAGCGCACGGGCGCCGAGATCGAGCGGCTCATGCGCGAGCCGTGTCTCAACCTGATCGGGACGGACACCCTGATCGAGCTTTACGCCAAGCTGACGCGCGCGACGGCGCTGCTCACCCCGGACTCAGGGCCCGCGCACATGGCGACCGCGGCCGGCATTGCGGTGGTCGGGCTCTACGCCTCCACCAGCGTCGCGCGCAGCGGACCCTATTTCAGCCGTGAATGGTGCGTGGACCGCTTCGATGAGGCCGCCCGCAAGTTCCTCGGCAGGAGCGCGGCGGAGCTCCCGTGGAGGACCAAGATCGAGCGGCCGGGCGTGATGGACCTCATCCGCCCGGAGGATGTCATCGAGCGCCTGGCAGCGCTCGCTTCGCGCCAGCCGTAGGGCCGTCCGGGCGGCGGTAAGGGGCCCCTTCCGCCGTTGCACGCCGGTCCTCGGGGAGAGAAGCTACGCGCCGCCGGCCCGAACGAAACCGGGGCTGCGCGGTCGAAACCAGCGAAACTCGCAGCCGATTGCCCGGGGGCCGAATCGTGGACTATCAAACTGCCGAAACCCAAGCCGTACAGCTCCAGAATCAAGCCAATCAGGTCGGCCAGGAGCTCAAGGACCTCGCGGACAAGATGCAGGCGAAGGTGACCGACCCCGCGATCTCCCGCGACTTGATGCTCGATCTGCGCGAGGCGGTGCTCGCCATCCAGCAGCAGAATCAGTCCGCGCTCATGCTGATCCAGCAGATGGCGGAATACATCCACGTGCTGGAGAGCCACGTGAGCTCGATGCCGCAGCAGGCCTATCCCCAGCAGGCGTTCCAGACCCGAGGCTGGTCCTCGCAGCCGTACTACGGCCGCAGCGGCGGCTTCATGGGCAACGTCATGTCCGGCCTCGGGATGGGCGCGGGTTTCGGCCTCGCGAGCGACCTCGTCAGCAGCATCTTCAACGCGCTCTGAGCGCGCTGCGGCCCCGCGGCGCTCCTCAACGCTGCGGCCCCGCGCCGGGCTGGCTACAATCGCCTCGAGCCCGCTCGCGGAGCATGGAGCCGCAGACGGCGGGCCCGTCCATTCGTCCATGGGGGATTCAACGTGACTCGTACTGAGGCTCTCAGGCTCGGCATCCTGTTGTCTTTCGCTTTGGCGGGTTGCGGGCCGGGAGCGCCTCCGCCGGCCCCGAATCCGGCCCCGGCGCAGGCACCGCCCCCTCCCGCGGCCGAGACGCGGCCGGCCGATGTGACTGCCGCGCGGCTGGTCAATGCCGCCTCCGAGCCGAGTCAGTGGATGACCTACGGAGGCACCTACAGCGAGCAGCGCTACAGCAGCCTCACGCAGATCAACCGCGGCAACGTCGCTCAACTTGGGCTCGCCTGGTACGCGGACTACGACACCAACCTGCAGCAGGAGGGCTCGCCGCTCTACATCGATGGCGTGATCTACGTCTCCACGGCCTGGAGCAAGGTCTATGCGCTCGACGCCCATACCGGCAAGACGCTGTGGGAGTACGACCCGAAGACCCTCGGGCAATGGATCGTGAACGTCTGCTGCGGAATCGTGAATCGCGGCATCGCGGCGTGGGACGGCAAGATCTACCTCGGCACCCTCGATGGCCGGCTGGTCGCGATCGATGCCAAGACCGGCAAGGAAGC
>JASHYG010000011.1 GCA_030043215.1 Gammaproteobacteria bacterium | reverse complement strand
CCGGATCATGGGTAAGGTTTGTTCGGACGATGCGAATTCACGCGGGTTGGCTTCCCGCATCCTAGCACAGCAGCCGCGCGCGCCCGCCGCGCTCAAGTCCGATGGGGATCGCCGGCGGCTCGCTCGAGTGACTTTCCCCATGACTGAACTGCCCAAACTTCAAGATCTCGATCCCGTCGAGACCCAGGAGTGGCTCGAGTCGATCGACTCCGTGCTCAGGGTGCACGGTCCCGCGCGCGCCCACTTCCTGCTCGAGCGCCTCATCGATTACACGCGCCGCTCGGGCGCCTACTTGCCGTTCAAGCCGAACACGGCCTACGTCAATACGATCTCGCCCGGCCAGGAGCGCGAGTATCCGGGCGACCGCGCGATCGAGCGGCGGCTCGAGGCGTATCTGCGCTGGAACGCCCTCGCAATGGTCGTGCAAACGAACCGCATCTCCTCGGAGTACGGCGGACACCTCGCGAGCTACGCCTCTTCCGCGACGCTCTACGAGGTCGGCTTCAACCATTTCTGGCGCGCGCCCTCGCAGAGCCATCCGGGCGATCTCGTCTTCTTCCAAGGGCACTCCTCGCCCGGAATCTACGCGCGCGCATACCTCGAGGGACGCCTCGACGAGGAGCATCTGCACCATTTCCGCCAGGAGGCGGGCGGGAAGGGGCTGTCCTCTTATCCTCACCCCTGGCTCATGCCGAGTTTCTGGCAGTTCCCCACCGTGTCGATGGGTCTCGGGCCGATGCAGGCGATTTTCCAGGCGCGGTTCATCCGCTACCTGGAGCACCGCGGGCTCGCGCAGCCCTCGGACCGCAAGGTGTGGTGCTTCCTCGGAGATGGGGAGATGGATGAGCCCGAGTCCATGGGCGCGCTCACGATGCCCGTGCGCGAGCAGCTCGACAATCTCATCTTCGTCATCAATTGCAACCTGCAGCGGCTCGACGGGCCCGTGCGCGGGAACGGCAAGATCATCCAGGAGCTCGAGGCCGCGTTCCTCGGCGCGGGCTGGAACGTCATCAAGGTGCTGTGGGGCTCGAGATGGGATCCGCTCTTCGCGCGGGACGACAAGGGCCTGCTGCCGCGAGTGATGGAAGAATGCGTCGATGGCGAGTACCAGAACTTCAAGGCGAAGGGCGGCGCCTACACGCGGGAGCATTTCTTCGGCAAGTACCCGGAGCTCAAGGCCATGGTCGCCAACATGTCCGACGAGGACATCTGGCGGCTGAACCGCGGCGGGCACGATGCGCGCAAGGTCTACGCCGCGTACTCGGCGGCCTGTGCCCACAAGGGCCAGCCGACCGTGATCCTCGCGAAGACCGTGAAGGGCTTCGGGCTCGGCAAGGGCGGCGAGGGCCAGATGATCGCGCACCAGCAGAAGAAGCTCGACGTCGATACGCTCCGCACGTTCCGCGATCGCTTCAACATTCCGGTCTCGGACGAGGACTTGACGAGCGTGCCGTTCCGCAAGCCGGCGGAGGACTCCGAGGAGGGACGGTACCTGCGCGCGCACCGCCGCGCCCTCGGCGGTTATCTGCCGGTGCGGCAGATCCAGGCGCCGCCGCTCGAGCTGCCGCCGCTCGAAGCCTTCCAGCCGGTGCTCGAGGGTACGGGCGACCGTGAGATCTCCACCACGATGGCCTTCGTGCGCGTGCTCACGATCCTGCTCAAGGACAAGAGCATCGGCAAGTACATCGTGCCGATCGTGCCGGACGAGGCGCGCACCTTCGGCATGGAGGGCTTGTTCCGGCAGATCGGCATCTACTCCTCCGTCGGGCAGCTCTACACGCCGCAGGACGCGGAGACCCTCATGTCCTATCGCGAGGACAAGAAGGGCCAGATGCTCGAGGAGGGGATCAACGAGGCAGGATCGCTCTGCTCGTGGATCGCGGCGGGCACCGCGTACGCCAACCATGGCGTCAACATGGTGCCGTTCTACGTCTTCTACTCGATGTTCGGCTTTCAGCGCGTGGGCGATTTCATCTGGGCGGCGGGCGACAGCCAAACGCGCGGATTCCTGATGGGCGCAACGGCGGGCCGCACGACGCTCGCCGGGGAAGGCCTGCAGCACCAGGACGGCCACAGCCAGCTGGTCTCGACCACGGTGCCGAACTGCGTGTCGTACGATCCGGCCTACGCCTACGAGCTCGCCGTCATCATCCACGACGGGCTGCGCCGCATGTACGTGGAGCAGGAGAAAGTCTTCTACTACATCACCTGCATGAACGAGAACTACGCCCAGCCGGCGATGCCGCCAGGCGTCGAGACAGGCATCCTCAAGGGGATTTATCCGCTGAGGAGCGGGGGCCGCGGCCGCGTGCGCGCGACGCTCCTCGGGTCCGGGACGATCCTGCGCGAGTGCCTCGCGGCCGCGCAGCTGCTGGAGACCGACTACGGCGTGCCGGCGGACGTGTTCTCCGTGACGAGCTTCAGCGAGCTGCGCCGCGAGGCGATCGATTGCGAGCGCTGGAGCATCCTCCATCCGGAGGAGCCGCCGCGCGTTCCCTACGTGCAGCAATGCCTCGAGAAGTGCGAGGGTCCCGTCGTCGCGGCGACCGACTACGTACGCAACGTTCCCGACCAGATCCGCCAGTGGATCGGCGCCCGCTACCTCACGCTCGGCACGGACGGCTACGGCCGATCGGATTCGCGCGCGGCGCTGCGCAAGCACTTCGAGGTCGACCGTCACTTCATCGTGGTCGCGACGCTGCAAGCGCTCGCCGAGGAGGGCAAGATCGATCGCGCGACCGTCGCCAAGGCGATCGCCACGTACGGAATCGATCCCGCGAAGCCGAGTCCGCGCCTGGCTTGAAGGTGCCGGGGCCCTGTTCTCCTCCGACCTGAGCAAACGAGACCCACCGTGAGTCGCGTCATCGATGTGCGAGTGCCCGACATGGGCAGCTTCAAAGATGTGACGGTCATCGACGTCCTCGTCAAGCCCGGCGATGCGATCGAGCCCGAGACTCCGCTTCTCACGCTCGAGACGGAGAAGGCCACCATGGACGTGCCATCGACCGTGGGCGGCATCGTCGAGCGAGTGGCGGTCAGCAAGGGCGGACGCGTCAATGCGGGCGATGTCGTGGTCGCCGTTCGATCCGAGGAGGCGGGACAGCCGGCCGCAAAGGCGAGTCCGGCGGAGCCGCCGGCTCCGACCGTCTCCCCGCCGCCGAGACCCCCTGCGGCTTCCGCACCAGCACCAGCACCGGCACGAGCGTCAGCGTCGGCACCCGCACCCGCGCTGGCGGCTGCACCTGCGCCCGCGCCTCCGCGAGCGCAAGCGCCGGCGGTCGCTTCGCCCAGCCGTGCGGCCGCACCGGTGGACGAGGCCGGATTCTCTCATGCGCATGCGAGCCCGTCGGTCCGTAAGCTCGCGCGCGAGCTCGGCGTGGATCTCGGCTCGGTGAGCGGCACGGGCTTCAAGCAACGCGTCACTCAGGATGACGTGAAGGCGTTCGTCAAGAAGGTGCTGACGGAAGCAGGCGCCGGGCGTGGCGCGGCCGGCTCGGGCGGTCCAGGTGCGGGCGGGAGAGGCGGCGGGCTGCCGAGCGTTCCGGTCGTGGACTACGCGCAGTTCGGTCCAACGGAATCGAAAGCGCTCTCGCGCATCCAGCGCATTTCGGGCGCGCGGCTGCATGCGAGCTGGGTGAACATCCCGCACGTCACCCAGTTCGACGAGGCGGACATCACCGAG
>JASHYG010000163.1 GCA_030043215.1 Gammaproteobacteria bacterium | reverse complement strand
GGTCGCCGCAAGCTGAGCTTCAAAGTCGAGGAAGCACTGTCCATCGAGCATCTGCGGGTTGTCTGGAACTATCTGACCGAATCTGCGATTGTTAGGAAGCGTTTGCGCCGACGCACCCGTGCGAGCGCGAGCGCAAAGGGACACGCTTTGCAATGATGTGGTCTGGGATTGCTCCGCTACCGAGCCGCTACCGAAATCAGGCCCGCCGACCGGTGCACGGGCGCTCCGGGTCGGCGCTCGCAGCTGGAGATTTTCACCTTGTCGGGATTGGTCCGCGTAATGGATTTATGAACGATCCTATCGACCCTATTCGCAGGGTAGTGTTCGACACGCTGCGCGTGTCGACGGGGAGCCCAGTCGAACTTTCCGATCAGACCAACATCATGAGCGAGCTCGGCCTCGACTCCGTCGCGATCATGGACTTCGTGATGGAGCTCGAAGACCGGCTCGACGTTTCCGTTCCTCTGGACCGGATCGCCGAAGTGGAAACAGTCGGAGACCTCGTCGCTACCATGCGTGACCTCAAGGTCAGGGGCTGAGTCCATGTCCCTGTTCGACAAGTTCGCGCACTTGACCGCGGTGTACCGCAGACTGGAAAGCCGCAAATTCAATCCGTTCAACATCGCCTTCGACGTCATCCTCTCGCCCACCGAGGCGCTGCTCAAGGACCGGCCCATCCTGCTGCTCGGCACCAACAACTACCTGGGGCTCACTCACGATCCCGCCGTGATCGCCAAGGAGGTCGAAGCCGTCCAGAAACTCGGCACCGGCACCACGGGCTCGCGCATCGCGAACGGCAGTTACGACGGCCACCGGCAGTTGGAGTGCGCGCTAGCGGATTTCTACGATCGCAAGTACGCAATGGTGTTCTCGACCGGCTACCAGGCCAATCTCGGCATACTCTCGACGATCGCCGGCAAGAACGATCATCTGATCCTGGACGCCGATTCGCACGCGAGCATCTACGACGGCTCGCGCCTCGGCCATGCGCAAGTCACGCGCTTCCGCCACAACGATCCCGATGATCTCGCCCGGCGCCTGCGCCGCCTCGCCGGAGTACCCGGAGACAAGGTCGTCGTCGTCGAGGGCATTTATTCGATGCTGGGCGACACGGCACCGCTCCGTGAGCTCGTCCGCGTGAAACGCGAATGGAACGCTTATCTCGTCATCGACGAGGCGCATTCGCTCGGAGTCCTTGGCAAGAGCGGCCGTGGCCTCGCCGAAGCCGAAGACGTCGAATCCGATGTCGATTTCATAGTGGGGACGTTCTCCAAGAGCCTGGGCGGGGTCGGCGGTTTTTGCGTCAGCGATCTGGACGGCTTCGAAGTTCTGCGCGTAGCGAGCCGACCCTATATGTTCACTGCATCGCTGCCACCGGGCGTCATCGCGGCGACGACGGCAGCGCTTCAGCAATTGCGCACGCGCCCGGCTCTGCGCCGCCAGCTCACGGACAATGCCAAGCGGCTTTATGGTGGACTCGTCGATCTCGGCTTCCATCTCGGTCCCGAGCCGAATCCGATCGTATCGGCCATCATGCCGGACCCGGATACCGCATGCGCCTTCTGGGCGAGCCTCTTGCAAGCGGGTCTTTACACCAATGTGAGCTTGCCGCCCGCGAC
Organism: Gammaproteobacteria bacterium; assembly: GCA_030043215.1. GTDB lineage: Bacteria > Pseudomonadota > Gammaproteobacteria > Steroidobacterales > Steroidobacteraceae > JASHUC01. Next base: position 1,631 of record JASHYG010000163.1, on the reverse strand, counting down.
CCCCAGGGGCCTCGCGCTGCTGCGGATGAGTGTGAGCGCAGCGCATTCGCGCCAGCAGATCGACCACGCCATCGATCTGTTTGCGCAGGTGGGTCGTGCCATCGGACTCATTCGGCATGCGCACGCCCCTAGGGGTGCGACGCATCAGGTACCCGGCGCAGTCACCGTCGTCGGCGAATAGGCCGGGAATCTGCCATGGCCTGCGCGAGCCTGACTCTCGGGTCCCCTTCGTGACGGACATCACCATCGTTCCGGTCGAGGGCCGCGCCCTGCTCGACCGCTTCATCCGCCTCCCGCACCGGTTCTACCGCGACGATCCGCATTACATCGCGCCGCTGCATCTCGAGCGACTGGATGCGCTCACACCCAAGAATCCGTTCTTTTCCCACGCCGACGTGCAGTTCTGGATCGCCCGGAAGAACGGGCGCGACGTAGGCCGAATCAGCGCGCAGGTCGACCGTCAAGCCCTGGCCGTGCGCCCCGACGCCACCGGACATTTCGGGCTCATCGCCGCCGAGGACGATCCCGCCGTCTTTCACGCACTCGTGAGCGAAGCCGAAGCCTGGCTGCGGGCGCGCGGCATGCGGCGCATGCTGGGACCTTTCAACCTCAACATCAACGAGGAAACGGGACTGCTCGTCGCGGGCTTCGACACCCCGCCCATGCTGTTGATGGGGCACGACAGGCCTTATGTGGGTCCGCGCCTCGAAGAGCAGGGATTGGTGAAGGAGAAGGACGTCTTCGCCTATCTCTACGACATGAGCTCCGAGCTGCCGGCTTCGATCCGCCGCCTCCAGGATCGGCCCTTACCCGGCGACATCAAGGTACGGCGCATCGACTTCAAGCGATACAACGAGGAAATCCACACCGTCACCGACATCTTCAACGACGCGTGGCGGAACAATTGGGGCTTCGTGCCGCTCACGGAGGCCGAGACCGATCACCTCGCGAAATCGCTCAAGCCGCTTCTCGATCCGCGTGCCACGAGCGTCGTCGAGCAGGGGGGAGAGCCGGTGGGTTTCCTGATCGCCCTGCCCAATCTCAATGAGGCGATCCGCGATCTGCGCGGCAAGCTATTTCCTCTCGGGTGGGCGAAGCTCCTGTGGCGCTTGAAGATCAGGGGTGTGAGGACTGCGCGCGTGGCCCTGATGGGCATCAGGCGCTCGGCCGCGAAGGGCGTGACGGGCAGCCTCATGCCATTCCTCCTGATCGATGCGGTACGCAGGGAGGCTCTACGGTACGGCTGCACCCACATCGAACTGTCGTGGATTCTCGAGGACAATCTGCCGATGCGCCGCATCATCGAAGGCTTTGGCGCCGTCGCCTACAAGACGTATCGCGTTTACGGCAAGCCGCTTTGATCCACGGAGCGCAGCCCCGATCATCGGAAATCCCGGTGCAGTCCGATGAGCCCGTCCGGCGCCCGGCGGAGATCGAGGACATCACCAATCTGATCCTCATTCATCCGATCGCGGGCCGCCTGACGCCGCTCCTCGCCGATCTGCACGTCTCGCCCAATGCGGTTTCCGTCACCGGCATGGCGTTCGGTCTACTGGCGGGACTCGCCTATTACCGTTATCAGGACGTACGTTACGCCATCGCGGGATTCGTGCTGATGATCGCATGGCACG
>JASHYG010000162.1 GCA_030043215.1 Gammaproteobacteria bacterium | reverse complement strand
TCGCCGCCGGCAGGCCGAAGCCCATCGTTCCCATGCTGCCGGAGGTGAGCCACAGCCGCGGCCGCCGGAAATCACAGTACTGCGCCGCCCACATCTGATGCTGGCCGACGCCGGTCGCGACGATCGCCTCGCCACGCGTGCGCCGGTTGAGCTCCTCCAGGACGTAGTACGGCTGGATGAGCGGGCTCGCGCGGTCGTAATTCATCGCGTGGACGCGCTTGAGCTCGGCGAGGTGGGCATGCCAGGCGCCGTAGTCCGGCCGGAAGCCCTGCTGGCGGCCGAACGCCGTGAGCGCGCGCAGGGCGCCCTCGAGCAGCCCGACGTGGCTCCACTGCACGCGCTTCACCTTGTTGATCTCGGCCCGATCGATATCGAGGTGTGCGATGCGTTTCGCGTTCTTCGCGAACTTGGCCGGCACGGTGGCCACCCGATCGTCGAACCGCGCGCCGGCGGCGATGAGGAAGTCGCAGTCGTCGAGCGCATAGTTCGCGAAGGCGGCTCCGTGCATGCCGAGCATGCGCAGCGACAGCGGGTGCAGCGTGTCGAACGACCCGATTCCCATGAGCGTCGTCACCACCGGGATGCCGAAGGTGACCGCAAACTCGGCGAGCGCCTCCGCGGCGCCTGCGTTGATGACCCCGCCGCCCGCATAGATGAGCGGCCGGCGCGATTCGCGCAGCATGTCGAAGAGCCGCGCTGCGTCCGCGGCCGCCACGACCTCACCCGCGAGCTCGACCATGCGGCCGCGGTAGCCGGGGATGGGCAGTGTGCCGCTCCCGACGTACGGTCCTTCCCAGTTCTGCACGTCCTTGGGCACGTCGACGACGACAGGCCCGGGGCGCCCGGTCCGCGCAATCTCGAAGGCGGTACGAAGGGTCGCCTCGAGCTTGGCGGGGTCCGTCACCAGAAAGATGTGCTTCGCCACGGCGCTCATGAGCGCGGGCACGGGCGCCTCCTGGAAGGCGTCCGTCCCGATCGAGGCCCGCGCGACCTGGCCGCAGATCACGACGATCGGCACCGAATCCGCCATGCAGTCGCGGACGGGCGTCACCGTGTTGGTCGCCCCCGGCCCGGAGGTGACCAGGCACACGCCGACGCGGCCGCTCGCTCGGGCATAGCCGGCGGCCATGAACCCGGCGCCCTGCTCGTTGGCCGGCACGATGAGGGGAATCGGCCGCCCGCCCCGCGACTGGCGCTCGTTGTAAAGGAACACGGCGTCGTAGGTCGGGAGGATCGCCCCGCCGCTGTATCCGAAGATGGCCCTGACCCCCTCGTCGGCGAGCACCTGCACTATCATCTGCGCGCCGGTCATCCGCTGGCCCGCGAGGGGATGCCCGCCGGGGCGGGCCGTTGCAACGGTCACGTTCATGGGAACTGGAAAGCGTAGCAGCTCACGATGGCTTGAGGCTACAGTTTAGCGAGTGCGCTATCCTCACCGCGAAATCGGCTCGACCCTCCATCAATGCGCCACATCATCGCGATCTTGCTCCAGAACGAAGCCGGCGCGCTCGCCCGCGTCGCGGGCCTGTTCTCCACGCGCGGCTACAACATCGAGTCCCTGTCGGTGGCCGCGACCGACGACCCGACCGTCTCGCGCGTCACTCTCGTGACCCAGGGCTCCGAGCCGGTCATCCAGCAGATCGTCAATCAGCTCCACAAGCTCATCGACGTGGTGCGCGTCGAGGACATGACGCTCGGCGAGCACCTCGAGCGCGAGCTCGCGCTGCTCAAGCTGAAAGTCGAGCCCGCGCACACGGACGCGTTGCGCGGCTACGTGGCCCGCGCGGGCGGCCGGGTGCTCGATCCTGCGCTCGACGGCTTCATCGTGGAGCTCACCGCGAGCGAGGCGGAGGTCAACGCGTTCATCCGCGAGCTCGCCGCGCGGGCCGTGCTCGCGGAAGTCGTGCGGAGTGGCGCGCTCGGCGTCTCCCGGAGCGGGCGCTCGTTCGAGGCTCCAGGCTCGAGGTGAGCGGTTTTGGACCGGGCGCGTGTTCTCATCGTCGATGACCTGCCCGAGAAGCTCCTCGTGTACCGCACGGTGCTCGAGGAGCTCGACGCGGACCTCATCGTCGCGCGCTCCGGCACGGAGGCGCTCAAGCGCGTGCTGACCGACGACTTCGCGGTCATCCTGCTCGACGTGAACATGCCGGGCATGGACGGCCTCGAGACCGCCTCGCTCGTGCGCAATTACAAGCGCTCCCAGCGGACGCCGATCATCTTCTGCACGGCGTACGCCGACGAGATGCAGACGGCGCGCGGTTACGAGCTCGGCGCGGTGGACTACATCCTCACGCCCGTCATCCCGGAGGTGTTGCGATCGAAGGTACGCGTGTTCATCGAGCTGTACCGCGCGCATTCGGAGCTCGCGGAGTCGTACCAGGCTCTCGAGCAGCGCGTCGCCGAGCGCACGCGCGAGCTGCGGGAGAGCAACGAGCGGCTGCAGGCCGAGATCGTGGAGCGCCGCCGCGCGGAGAGCGACCGCGAGGCCCTGCTCGCGCGGGAGCAGGTGCTGCGCGCCGAGGCGGAGGAGCTCTCGCGCCTCAAGGATGAGTTTCTCGCGACCATGTCGCACGAGCTGCGGACGCCGCTCAACGCCATCTTCGGCTGGATCACGCTCCTGCGCACCCGCAGGCTCGATGAGCCGACGGAGGAGCGCGCGCTCGAGACGATCGAGCGCAATGCCCGCGCGCAGAAGCGCCTCATCGAGGATCTGCTCGACGTGTCCCGTGTGGTCACCGGGAAGGTCACTCTCGAGCTTGCGGCCGTCGAGCCGCGGCGCATCATCGAGGCGTCGATCGAGACGATGCTGCCCGCCGCCCAGGCGAAGGGCATCACTCTCGATCCGCAGCTCGACACGGGAGTCGGCGTCCTCAGAGGGGATTCCGCCCGCCTGCAGCAGACCGTCTGCAACCTGCTGTCGAATGCCATCAAGTTCACGCCCATGGGCGGCCGCGTCGACATCCTTCTCTCGCGGCGCGCCGGGGCGGCCGAGATCACCGTTC
>JASHYG010000161.1 GCA_030043215.1 Gammaproteobacteria bacterium | reverse complement strand
AAGATCAGCTTGATGTGAGAGGCCGGACCCGACCACGCGAAGGAGGCCAGCTCTTCGCCGCCGAACGTCACGCGAACCATCCGCGGCGTGAGCCGCCGCACGCGCCTCACCTCAACCGGATAGCGTGGCTTGCGCGGGCGCGCGCCCTCGGGCGCCGAATCGCGCGATGGACCGGCTGAGCTCATCGATTCGCCCCGTCCCGCTACTTCAAGGCGCGCGCCGGGCCGCCCGCCACGGCCGTCACGGCATCGCGAGGCTCGCCGGTCCAGATCCGCGAGGTGTTGAGTTTCGCGGTGAGCAGGAGCTTCCCGCCGAGATTCATGCGGTCCATCCCGTACGCATCGTACAGCGCCTCGAACGACTGGGCGCCTTGCGCGCTCGAGGTGAGCTCCCCGAGCGTCTGGGATTGCGTGACGGCTTCCGCCGTGTGCATCAACGCAACGTCCTGCGTTCCGGAGATGACGACGATCTGATTGCCGCCCGGGCCGGAGAACGTCGCGAAGTAGCCGTAGTCGTGGTACTTCTCCTCGCCCCGTGGCACCGCGGCCTCGCTGACGTAGTGCCGGCCGGTCACGTGGTCGACGAGCTCGTCGTACGTTTTGCCCTCGGAGAAGCGAGATCCGGCGAACACCAGGTCGTGCAGCATCCCCATCCCGTTCAGGTAGCCGATGTACACGACATTGGCGGAAGTCAGCACCGCGGGGCTCAGCTCCGAGGCCATCGCGACCCGGATACGCTTGTGGGCGGGGGCGAGGAGCGGCATCACGTCCCGCAGCGCGTATGCCGCGGCCGTCGGCAAGTAGTTGAGCTGCAGGTCGAGGTAGTGGCTGCCGAGCTCGGGATGCATCATGAGATACTGATCGAGATCCGCCGGGGAGTTGATGGAGGGCTCCCGGATCAGGCGCTGCACCTGCATCGACGGATCCGTCTCGCCGAAGATGTAGTAATCGCCGAGCACGACGAAGATGGTTCGATCGTCATTGAGAATTCGCGACCAGACCGGGGACGCGCGCAGCGCGCTCAGCCCGTCGGGAGCGGAGCGCCACCGCAGGTATCCGAAGGTCAGCAGCGCAAGCACATTGATCAGCAGCGAGGCGGCGAGCACCGTTGGCACCCAGCTGCGGCGACCGCCGACCGGCGGCGGCTCGGCCGCCTCAGCCACCTCGGCCGGCTCGATGACGAACCGGTATGCACCTTTCGGGATGATCAGCCGCTCGGGGTCGCCCCGGCCCGGGCCGGCATAGAATTCTTCGAGCTTGCGGCGCAGCTTGTGAATGTATACTCGCACCATCGCGTCTTGCGACACGTCGAACTGCGCATCCTTGCCGAACACGTCGATGCCGACCTCGATCTCCTTCGGCGCACGGCCGGTGAGCGAGCAGTCGACGAGAAATTCGAACAGGCGGCGGATGAGACGGGAGCGACCGAGTACCCCGCTCGCACGGATCCGCTCGGCATGAGCGTGTAGTTGATTAATATCGAGCATGGTGGGATGGCGCTCAGCAGGACCCGTATCCTAGCACGGTCTGTTAACGTTAAATAACGCCATTCAGAACAGTAATTTACGAGACAAACAGCGGGCTCGGGCGGATGATGGCTGCGGCAGCGGGTTTGCAGCCGCCCAGCTGTCGCAGGCTTGACAGCTGTCACGACCCGTGTGGGCGGGCGCTCGTGACGCTCTCGGCCCAGAACCGGAGCTTACCGTTGATAAGGCAATGCCGTTGATAAGACAATCTCGAAACCTCGCCTGGAGCGCCTCGGAGAGCCGATGATGATTTCCGCCTTCTGTGAGTGGCTGTCGAATACCGCTGTGAGCATGGTGATCCAGAACGTCTACTGGATCATCCCCACGGTACAGACCGTGCACATTCTCGCCATCGCGACCGTCATGGCCTCGGTCGTGATGCTCGACTTCCGGCTGCTCGGCGTGGCCGCCCGCAGCCAGACCCTTCCGGAGCTGGCCCACCGGTTCCTGCCCTGGATCTGGGGGGCCGTCGTGGTGCTCCTCGTCTCCGGCTCGATTCTCATCACCGCGGAGCCGGGCCGCGACCTGCTGAACGAAGTGTTCTACCTCAAGATGTCGCTTCTCGCGTGCGTGCTCGTTCTCACCTTCGGATTCCAACTCCTCGTGCGCCGCGGCGGGGAGTTCTGGGAGCATCGCCGGATGATCGCCCGCGTCACCGCGGTCGTCTCGCTCGTGCTCTGGGTGGGCATCGTCTTTTGCGGTCGCTGGATCGCCTACGTGGCGCACGGCTGAGGCACGCGCAACATGCGACTGAACGACCTGCTGACAGCGATCGAGGCGACCCCGATCGCCACAGCGGTGCGGGAGAGCACCTGGCTCTTCCCGACCATCGAGTCGGTGCACGTGCTCTCGATCGTGCTGGTCGTCGGGACCATCATGATCGTCGACTTGCGGCTCATCAACGTCGCATCGCGGCGCCGGTCCGTGAGCGGGCTCATGCGGGAGACGCTACCCTGGACGTGGGGGGCATTCGTGTGCGCCGTCATCACCGGGGGCCTGCTCTTTAGCTCCTCGGCGATGAAGTACGCGCACAACTGGCAATTCGAGGCCAAGATGGTCATGTTGCTCCTCGCAGGCATCAACATGGCAATCTTCCACCTCGGCAGCTACCGCAGCGTCACCCTGTGGGACCGTGACTCGATGACGCCTACCCCCGCGCGGATCGCGGGTGGCGTATCGCTCGCGATCTGGGTGACGGTAGTCAGCCTCGGTCGCTGGATCGGCTTCGCCACCAACTGAATCCGGCGCTCGTACCGCCGGCCTCGAGCATGCCGGCTCCCCCTGGATCTCGCCGATGCCACTTGCGCCGGGCGCGAAGTTGAGGTGAGCTTGTGCGCCGGCGGGCAGCACACGGAGACCCCCCATGAAAATCGCTCTGATCGGTGCCACGGGCAACGTCGGCACCAAGATCGTCAACGAAGCCCTGTCACGCGGCCACCAGGTCACGGGCATCGCCCGCCACATCGAGAAGCTCAAGGCGCGCCAGGGCCTGACGGCGAAGCAGGCCGATCTCGCGAACGAGAAGCAGCTCGCGGATGCCGTGCGCGGCCATGACGCCGTCATCGTGAGCGTGCGCTACCAGCACAACGATGTGCTGAAGGCCTTCACGGCCGCCAAGGCTGCCGGCGTCAAGCGCGTGTTGCTCGTCGGCGGTGCCGCGAGCCTCGAGGCCTCGCCCGGCGTGCGGCTCGTGGACACCCCGGGATTCCCCGCGGAGATCAAGGTGGAAGCGCTGCCCGCCGCGGAGGCGCTGAAGCGTGTGCGCGAGGAGAAGGCACTCGACTGGACCTTCGTGTCGCCGTCGATCATGCTCGTCCCGGGCGAGCGGACCGGGAAGTTCCGCATCGGTACCGAGCAGGTGCTGAAGGACGAGAAAGGCGACAGCCGCATCAGCCAGGAGGATCTCGCGGTCGCGATCCTCGATGAGCTGGAGAAGCCGCGCCACATCCGCAAGCGCTTCACGGTCGGGTACTGAGGCCGGCAACGCGCTCCGGACGCGGAGGCGGGGCGGGCTCGACGCACTTCGAGTGGGCAAGAATCACATTCATCGAAGGGGGGACCAGGTATGAGATCGCTCGTGTTCGCTGGTTTGATGGTGGTGGCGTCATTGGCTTTGCCGCACGCCGTGCGCGCGCAGGAGCCCGTGGTCGGAGCTCCGAACCCCGATGCGCTGTTTACGAGCCCCGATCCGGTGCTCAACGCCAACAAGCAAGCCGTCTATCACATCATGAAGGATCTGCTGGAAGACAATCACTGGGAGCTGGCCGGCAAGTGGCTGACGGCGAGATATCTGCAGCACAATCCCCAGGTGAAGTCCGGCCTCGCCCCTGTCGTGCATTTCTTCACGGCGGTGCTCAAGCGCAAGCCGACACCGATCACCGACCACCTCGTGAGGACGAAGGTCGTCGCGGTGGTCGCGGAAGGGGACTTGGTCATCGTCGCCACTCCCCGGGTGCTGAAGGATCCCAAGGACCCGTCCAAGACTTACACCACGACGTGGTTCGACATGTGGCGGATGAAGAACGGCAAGGCCGACGAGCACTGGGACTGCGCGACGAAGAGCTGATACGGCCCATGCCCGTCAACGGGCTCAAGGAATGAGCCAGCCCGCGGCGGTGAGCATCTCGTAGCGCATCCCACGCCGGCATCTCGTGCGGCGCTAGGTGGTGGCTATCAGGAACGCCTCTCCGCTCGCGGGCCGAAGGCCGTCGGGTCGGCCGGTGAAGTAGCGCTGGGTGAGATCGGCCGTGGAGACGTGCCTGGCCTCTCTGAAACCGGCTTCGCGGGCGAGAGCCAGCATCTCGGGCGGACTGAGGAAGCTGAGGAACGGCGTCCCGGCCGCCCGCGCGGATTGGTAGATGGCCTCATGCCTGGGGCGATCCTCGGGCTCGAGGAGCTCCAGCGGCAGGATGAACGTCATGGCGAGCGTGGAGCCTCGGGCGAGCGCCGCGATCTGGCGCAAAGTAGCCGCAATGGCGTCCCGGCTGAGGTACATCGAGACGCCGGTGGAGGACACGATCGCCGGCCGGCCGGGGTCGAAGCCGGCGCCCGCCAGCCGCTCCCTCCAGGAGCCCTCCGCCTCGAAGTCGACCGGCACCAGCCGCAGCCACTCCGGGATGCCGAAGCCGAGCTCGATCAGTCGCTGCCGCTTCCACGCCTGCGCACCGGGCCGGTCGACCTCGAACACGCGAAGGTGCGAGGCGATCTCCGGCCTGCGCTGGGCGAAGGTGTCCAGGCCTGCGCCGAGAATGACGTACTGGGCGACGCCGTAGCCGGCTTGCTCGCTGACCAGGTCCTCGATGAAGCGGGCGCGGCCGACGATGGCCGCTCGGTAGCCGCTGGTACCCCGCGGATCCATGTCCGGACGGCTGCGCCAGCTGTCGTCCGGGGCGGCGAGCCGCAGACCGATCTCGTCTCGGAGCACGTGGGGTGGCTGATCGACCAAGACGTGCATGGCCCGCCACAGGGCGACCCGCACCGCCGAGCTGTCCGGGGCCGCCGCTTGCTCATGATGCACGACGTTCTCCATTCCATCCTCTTGGCCGCCGTCCCATGCTATATCGTTACGCCCGATGTCTGAATATGGCGTGCGAAGAACGCGTGCCGCCTGGGGCTCTGCTCTGTACCTCGTGGCCGCGCCCGGCGTTCTGGCGGGATTCGTGCCCTGGTGGACGACGCGCTGGAATCCTCGGCCGCCGCTCCTGGGCCTGGAGCTCACTCGCGCCATCGGAGTCCTATTGATCGTCGCCGGCGTGCTCGAGCTCGTGGACTCGTTCGGGCGCTTTGCGCTGCAGGGGCTGGGCACGCCCGCGCCCTTCGCACCGGCCCGCCATCTGGTCGTCACGGGGGCCTACCGTTACGTGCGCAATCCCATGTACCTGGCCGTGGCCGCCGCCATTCTCGGTCAAGGGCTCTTGCTCGGCGACTGGCGTCTCATCCTCTACGCGGCCCTGTTCTGGCTCGCCTGCCACATGTTCGTCGTCAGCTACGAGGAGCCGGTGCTCCTCAAAACGTTTGGAACGGAGTATGAGACTTTCCGCGCGAACGTGAGACGCTGGATCCCGCGTGTCAAGCCTTGGAGAGCTCCTCCAGCAATCGGTGGCCTTCCTCCCAGTTCCCGAGACCGCTGGCTGCGTTGATGTGGCCGGCCTTTCCGATATTGACGAAGCGGGAGCCCCACGCGTCAGCACATGCTCGAGCAAACTCGAGATCGCCGTACGGATCATCGACACTGGCGACGACGGTACTCCGGCAACGCAGGCGTTGCTGCGGCACCGGCGCGAAATCCGCGGCCTCCGAGGGAAAATTTCGCCCAGCGGGATCCGGAACCGCCACCAGCAGCGCGCCGCCGATTTTCAGTCGAGTCCGCGCCAGCCAATGGACGGTGAGCAGACATCCGAGGCTGTGCGCGGCGATCACCGTGCGTGGTCCGGCGTGCTGCACGGCGAGCTCCAAGGAATCCATCCAGTCGAGGCAGAGTGGATTGTCCCAGTCTCGTTGCGGCACGCGCCGATAAGTAGGGTGTTGCGCTTCCCACCGGCTCTGCCAGTGCTCCGGCCCGGAATTGCCGATGCCGGGGACCACCAAGACCGTACCGCTCATCACGCGGCCCTTCGTAGGCTCTTGCTGCGCTTGAGCGTCGCGGGAAGGGTGCCCAGAACGCGCACGAAGCTGCGCCGCATGCGCTCCGGATCCCCGAAACCGCACGCCAGGGCTACTCTCTGGATCGATTGCGCTCCACTTTCCAGCGCCGCGCGCGCGGCGTCGACCCGCAGTCGCTCCACTGCCTTGGCGGGAGCCATGCCGGTCTCCGCGCGGAACGTGCGCGAGAAATGCCGGAGGCTCATGCAGCTGAGAGCCGCAAGCTCGGCGACGCTCAGCCGCCGCTGAAGATGACTGCGCACATGATCGAGAAGCGCGGCGAAGCGGCCGTCGGTCCGCTCCATCTCGAGAAGCGCCGAGAATTGCGATTGGCCGCCGGGGCGACGGTAATAGACGACGAGTTGCTGTGCCGTCCGGCGGGCGACGTCCTCTCCCACGTCCTCGCCGATCAAGGCAAGAGCCAGGTCGATTCCCGCCGTAATGCCGGCCGAAGTCCAGATCGAGCCTTGCTTCACGAAGATTCGGTCCGGGTCGAGCCGCACCCGCGGAAAGCGGCGCGCGAAATCCGACGTGCGGCTCCAGTGTGTCGTTGCGTACTTCCCGTCGAGCAGCCCGGCAGCCGCGAGGACGTAAGTACCCGAGCAGACGCTGGCGACGCGGCGCGCTCGTGCCGCGCACGCCAGCGCGAACTTTCGCGTCTTCGGGCATTCGGCGGCGGCGCGCGAGCCATCCCCGCCCGCGACGACGAGGGTATCGACGCTGCCAGCATGCCCAAATGAAGTCGCCTGCATCGAGATGCCCGATGAGCTGATTACGAGGCCGGGCTCGGCGGCGACGACCCGCAGCGCATAGGAGCCGGGGCTGAATCGATCCGCGATCTCGAATGCCGCGATGGGTCCTGCGGCATCGAGCAGCTGAAAATCGGGATAGATGAGGAAGGCGACGCGGTGGGCCATGGCATGAAATGCAGGAAACTCGTCATTTACGCCAGTAACTTAGTCGGCGACGATGGGCCCGTCAAATGCAACCGTCAGGTGCAGGAGGTCCGTCATGGGCGCCGGGTTTCCCGTGGTCTTCGCGCTCTATCCGCGCATCACGCAGCTCGACTTCACCGGTCCCCTCGAGGTCTTTGCCCGTCTCCCGGATGCCCGGTGCGTCCTCGCATCGGTGAACGGCGGAGCCATCGAGGGCGATGGCGGTATCACCTTCGCGAACATTGCACGACTCGGCGACCTCACGGAGTGCGCGCTGCTCTGCGTGCCCGGCGGTTTCGGGACCGTGGCGGCGATGGAAGACCCGCTCTATCTATCGGAGCTGCGCCGCCTGGCGAGGATGGCGCGGTACGTCACGTCCGTCTGCACCGGGTCGCTATTGCTCGCGGCGGCGGGGCTGCTCGACGGAAAGCGGGCGGCGTGCCATTGGGCCTGGCGCGATTCGCTGGCCGTGCTCGGCGCGATACCCGATCCGGGTCGCGTCGCGCGCGACGGCAACGTCATCACGGGCGGCGGGGTGACGGCGGGCATCGACATGGCGCTCACCGTGCTGGCCGAGATCGCCGGCGGCGACTACGCCCAGACGGTACAGCTCGCGATCGAGTACGCCCCCGAGCCGCCGTTTGATTGCGGCCGCCCGGAGCAGGCACGGCCGGAGATCGTCACCGCGGCGATGAGGCGCGTCGATGCCGTGCGCGCCGAGCGAGACGCGGCGGTTCTGCGCGCGCGGTCAGCCCGCTTTCTGGAGTGACGCGCTCTTACCCGCGATGACGCTCAGCAGATCCTTCCAGGAGCTCACGAACGAGTCGGCGCCGTCGGCCTGGAGCTTCGCGGCGAGCTGCGAGAGATTCACGCCGGTGCGCTCGAATTCGGCGAGTACCGCCTCTGAGCTACCGCCGTCGGCGGCCAGCGCCGCGCCGACCTCCCCATGATCGGCGAAGGCCTTGAGCGTTCCTTCCGGCATCGTATTGACCGTGAGCGGTGCGACGAGTCCCTTCACGTACAGGATGTCGGAGGCCTTCGGGTCCTTGGTGCCGGTGCTCGCAAAGAGCAGCCGCTGCGGCCGTGCCCCCGCATTGAAGGC
>JASHYG010000160.1 GCA_030043215.1 Gammaproteobacteria bacterium | reverse complement strand
CGCAGGTTCTCCACGTCGAGGACGGAAAGATCCCAGGGCTCGAAGATCTGCATCATCTGCGAGAGCGACGGCGGATAGGCCCCCGGAAAGATGCGGCGCTCGATCCAGGGGTGGAGCGGTCCCGGATAGTTGCGTCCGATGGAGTGAATGAGGCCGCGGCCGTTGCTCCCGAGCGAGCGGCGGGCGACGCCGCCGAGAGCCCGATAGTTCTCGACGCCGACGTGCTCCAGCATGCCGACGGACACGAACGCGTCGTAGTGCCCGGCGATGTTGCGGTAGTCGTCCTCCACGTACTCGACCTGCCGGGAGAGCCCCTCGGCCTCGGCGCGCTCCCGGGCGAACCGCACCTGCTCATGAGAGATGTTGAACGCCCGGACCTTGACGCCGTAGTGGCGCGCCATGTGAAGCGCGAGGGCGCCCCAGCCGAACCCCGCCTCGACCACGGTCTCGCCCGGACGCAGCCGCAGCTTCCGGCACACATGATCCATCTTGGCCGTCTGCGCCTCATCGAGCGTCGAGACGGCAGTCGGGTAGTACGCGCAGGTGTAGGCCATGGTGCGGCCGAGCCAGAGCGCGTAGAACTCGTTGCCGATGTCGTAGTGGTGGTGGATGTTCTCCCGCGAGCCCCCGAGAGTATTGACTTTCGGCCTGTGCAGCAGGCCGGAGAGGGCTCGAAACACCGACCGGCCGCCGGTCTGCGCCGAGGCGTTGTAGGCGGCGGCTATGAGCTGCACCAGGTCTCCCTCGATATCGATGCGGCCCTCGCTGTAGAGATCGCCGAAGCGCACTTGAGGGTCACGCATCAGCTCGAAGAGCGCGCCTCGGTCCGCGATACGGACGGTCGCGACCGGCCGGACCCCGGGAGGCACCACACGCACCCCATCCCACAGGACGATGGCCACGGGCGGATTCCCGAAGATCTCGAGAAGCTTGCGCAGCAGCTTCCCGCCCGCGGAGACGGGCTCGGCCGCGGGCACTCTCGCCGGCTCCTGCTGCGCTGATGCGCCCGCCGGCTCGGCGGCCGCCGCACGCCCCTGCGCAGACCTAGGGCTCTCCTCCACTGCGTTCACGGACACACCTCGGTCGATCGATCGATTGAGCTTTGCCCCATGCTACCTGGGGCCCCGCGCGGAGTCAGGAGGACGCCGCTACGACTTCGGGTGCTCGGACACGTATTTCTCGACGACGCCCATCGTGTTCGCGACGTGCTTCGAGGGATTCAAGTCCGTGTACGAGTAGAGAATTTCCCCTGTCGGGGCAATGACATACGAGGTCTGATTGGCGAGCTCCGGCCGGATTGCGAGCACCGCATCGTAGGACTTCATGATGCTCTGGCTCGGATCCGCCGCCACCGCGAACTTGCTGCGGCACTCGCTCACCGAGAAACGCTTGAGGGTGTCGATCGAGTCGTGCGAGACGCCGATGACCGTGGCACCCAACGCCTTGAATTTACTCGTCGCTTCCGCGAATTCGTGCGCCTCGACGGTGCAGCCCGGGGTGAAGGCAGCCGGGTAGAAGTAAAGGACCACCGGCCCCTTCCTCAGTGCATCGGCAAGCGAGAACGTGAACGTCTTGCCTCCGAGCGACGCCTGGGCCGTGAAATCCGGCGCCCGGGCACCGTTCGGCAGCGCCGCGAGCGCCGTTCCGGCGATCAGCGCGCCGAGCGCGAATGCCGCACCTGAAAGTCGCATGGAGTTCTCCTCCTTTTCCTTCGCCCCCCGTTCGGGAATGCCAATCTTCCCCCCGGCGCCCGGCCGCTGCAACTTGGGCTATCGGATCCGTTGCCGCGTCTCGTGCCGCGGCATCCGCTCCGACTCGTCGGTCTGCGGCGGCACGGGCTTCGGCTGTGCCCGGATCCACGCAGCGAGCTGCTCGAGATCCCGGTCGCTGATCGCGCTCGGCGCAAAGCTCGGCATCGCACCGGGCCCATGGCGGACGGCGCCCGCGATCGCCTGTGCGGCGAGTCCCGCTCCCCGCAGCTCCGGCGCGAGCTTGCCCTCGTGACAGTAGCGGCACGTGTCGCGCCAGAGCTGCGCGCTGCTCGTCCATTCGCCCGCCGATTGCGCGTGTGCGGCGGCGCACGCGGCGAGCGACAGCGCGGTGAGCAACAGCGCGGCGGCGAAGCCTCTCGCCACTCTCATCGGTGGATCCCCGACTTGCCCGGCGCCAGGATTCCGTTGGGGTCGAGCGCGCGCTTCAGCGCGCGGTTCACGTCGCGGCGCGTCTCGCCGTAGGTCCGCGCCACCTCATCCATGAAGTCGACGCCCACTCGATGCAATCCGTACCCGTTGTCCGCAAACGTCGTCGCGAGATCGCGGAAGCACGCCCTCGCCCGCTCGAGCGCCTGCGGGTCTCCGTGGTCGAACAGCACCGCCGTCAGGTGGTGGAGGTCGCGGCCGTAGACGGTGGGGGCGGCGAGATAGTCCATCCCGTGCATCGAGAGGATGCTCTTCGCGATGTCCCGCTGCCGCACCGCATCCGAGCCGCGCGCAGGGGAGACCGGTGCAAGCCATACGAGTCCGCCGCCCCCGACCCAGTTGAGCAGGCTGAACGAGCTCAAGTTGAGCTCGTTCGCCTGCGAGCCGTCGTGGTAGTCGGTGACGATCTGCGCCCCGGAGGACTCGAAGGCTCGCGTCGCGATGTCGAGGCTCGGCGCGATCTGCTCCGGCGTTCCGTACAGGGTGAACGTCAGGCTCCACGGCGCGATGCCGTGCTGGCGCGCCGCCGCGAGGATCACGTCGTCCGGCACCGGGCCGCTCCCCTGGTACAGCTCGGCGCGCCGCATGAACGCCGTGAGCATCCACGTCGCGTTGCTCAGCCTGCAGGGATTTCGGATGGTGCCGCTCAGGCGCAGCGGCCGGGCCGTCTCCACGCCCTTCGCGAGACCCTGATCGTCCGGGTACTGCACGAGCAGCGTGCGGTACGCCACGGGTGCCGGCATGAGCCACAGTCCGAGCTTGGTCACCACGGCGAAGTTCGACTGGGTGAACAAGCCGTCGAGATACGGTCCGTAGCCGTACTTGAAGACCTGCCAGGAAGCGCTCCTCGGCAGCGACCCCATGCCGGTGCGCAGCACCCGGCCGTCGGCCAGCACGACTTCCATGCCGCAGCACTCTGCGAAGTGATCGCCATAGGGCGTGCTGCCGGTTCCGCGCTCGAGCGTGTTGCCGAGCGGCCCGACGAGGGGGCCATCCCCCGGAAAGTCGAGCCACAGCGCGATGTTCCGGTCCCGCAGATAGTCGTGCAGCTGCTGGTACGTGACGCCCGGCTCGACCAGGGCGGTGCAGAGGACGGGATCCACCTCGAGGATGCGGTCCATGCGCTTGAGGTCGAGGATCAGCTGGCCGCTCGTCGCCGGAGCCGCAGAGCCGTAGCCGAGATTGCGTCCCGTCGAGATGGGCCAGACCGGGATCTTGTACCGGTTGCACACGGACAGCACGCCCTGCACGTGCTGGACCGATGCGGGAAGAATCGCTCCGGAGGGCTGGTGATCCTCCTCGGCCGCCGGAATCATGAGCTTCCGGTAGGGGACGAGCTGCTCGTCTTCCGCGAGAACGTACGCCGCTCCCACGACCCCGCGGAGCTCCCCGAGCGCGCGCGCGAAGCTCGTGCTGGAAACGTCCGCCGGCAACGTGGTGCGAGGCGGCATCGGGCACCTCCCGGCTAGGCGACGACGTTGAGATCGCCGATCGCCGCGTACAGCTTGTTGAGGACCACGTAGAGCGTTCTGCGCTCGTCGCGGCTGAGCAGATGCAGCAAGCGGGCCTGGTTGCGCTGCGCGACCGGGAGAATGGTCCCGTAGAGCCTGCGTCCCTTCGGCGTCACCGTCAGGATCACGGGCGCGCCGCTGTCGCGCGTCCGCCGGGCGCTGCCGCCCAGAGTCTGCGCGACGATGAGTCCCCGCTCCGTGAGCATCTGCAGCGTGCGGCTCGCCTGCCCCTTGTCGATGCTGCTCCTCGCGACCAGCTGCGCGAAGCGCACCGGCTCGAAGCGGATGGACATCGCGAGCAGGCGCCACTCCGGAACGCTCACGCCGAAGTCCGCGAGATACTTGCGGGTGACGTTCGCCTTGGCCGCGTTGGCGAGCCGGATGATCTGAAACGTGAGGAAATGCCCGAGGTGCAGCGTCCTGCCGTCGAGCGCCACGTTCGTCCACGGGTTCGGAAGTGTGCTCTGGCGGCGTGATCGCGCCCGGGCGGCAGCCTTGCGTTTGGCCTTGACCATGCGCAAATGGTGCCTCGGCGCGCGCGGCGCGTCCACTGCGGGGCCCAACTCAATCAAAGGTCGTCGGCCGCTCGGGGTGCCGGTGATGCTCGAGCATGTGCTCGATCTGGCGAGCCGTCACGCGCCCGGTCGAGAGCTCCGGAAGGCTTGCGGGCGCGAAGAACTCGACCGCCTCCGTCTCCACGCTCGGCCGCGGCGAGCCGCCGACGATCTCGCACAGGAAGAACAGCTTCCAGATATGAAACAGGTGAGGGGTATGGCCGTGAAGGTTGCGATCGTAGACGGCGGCGAGCTTCACGGCGCGGACCTCGTAGCCGGATTCCTCGACGGCCTCCCGCTCGACCGCCATCCTGGGGCTGTCGCCCACATCCGCCCAACCGCCCGGCAGCGTCCAGCGGCCGTCCGCGCGCTCCTTCACGAGCAGGATCCGCTCGCCGCGGAACACGGCGGCGCGCACGTCCACCTTGGGCGTCGCATAGCCCGACTCGGCCGCGAGCAGCGATCCGAGCACGCGGGGATCGGCGCCCGAGCCGTCCGCGATCATGGCCGCCGCGATGTCCCGGACGGCCTCGTACCGCTCGCGGTCGTAGGGATCGCGGACGAAGGTGAGACCGGTCTGCGCAATCGCCTGCAACCGCTTTGCGTGGTCGAGCCAGCTCGGGTCCATGAGAGCGATTGAACCACTGTTCGCGGAAGACGCGCTACATTCGAGACATGCTGAGCGAGGCGGTCGAGGTTTATCGCTCCGGGCGGCTCGCGGACTGCGAGGAGCGCGCGTTCATGCTCACCGCGGTCGGCGTGCCGAGCGAGCTCACCCGCGCGGGCGAGAGCTACGTGCTGCTCGTCGATCCTCACACCGCGGCGGATGCTCGCTCGCACTTGCTGCAATATCAGCAGGAGGTGCAGCGGCCGGGGAAGCCGGCGCCTCTGGCGCCGCCGCGGCTGCACGCTCACGCCTGGATCGGATGCGCGCTCTACGGCGCCGTGCTGATCGCGGTGGCCTACGCCGTCGGCAACGGCATCTGGAGGCTCGATGCGTTCGACGTGGGCGAGCTCGATGCCGCGGCCGTGCAGCGGGGCGAGTGGTGGAGGGCCTGGACGGCGCTCACGCTGCATTTCGGGCCGGACCATCTCGCGGCGAATCTCGGTGCCGGCGTGTGGTTCGGTTATCTCGCCGGCCGGCTGCTCGGCCCTGGGGTCGCGTGGGCCCTCATCGTCAACGGCGGTGCGTGCGCCGACCTGCTCGAGGGACTGCTCGCCGTACCCTCCCGCCGCGCCGCAGGCGCCTCGACGGCCGTCTTCACCGCCCTGGGGCTGCTCGCGGCGTACTCCTGGCGGCAGCGCCGCCGTCTCGCGCCGCACTGGGCGCTCGGATGGAGCCCGCTCGTCGCAGGCCTCGTGCTCCTCGGCTGGCTCGGCACGGCTGGCGCCGAGACCGACCTCTTTGCGCATCTCGCCGGCTTCGCGGCCGGCGGAGTACTCGGCGCCGTGGCCGCGGCTCCACGCCTCCAGCGCGCGCTCGAGAGAGTGCCCCAGTGGCTCGCGGGCGCGCTGGCGCTCGGCCCCGTAGCGGTCGCGTGGCTGTGGGCTCTCGGCAGCTGAGCGGAACTCGGCGTTCCGGCGGGTACACTAAGCTCCATCCAGCCGCCGCGGAGCGGCTCATGAGCCTTTGGGGGTATCGAGGAATGGCCCTGGATGAGACGGCCGGAAGATCCAAGGTCACCGGCCGGGAGCTGCTCTACAGCCTCGCAACCCTGCTCATCAGCGTCATCGT